>NZ_JAIJZO010000020.1:0-38969 GCF_019754115.1 Streptococcus sp. 2018110
CAATGTGGTATTTACACAGCCACTTTGTATGTGATAAACTATGTGCCTTTTGTGCCATACTTTTCTCCTCTCGCTTTACAATAGGCTTGAACACCTTTATTGTATCGCGTTTGGAGTTTTTTTGGTATAACCTTCGTCGCACACCCGCATAGCGGGTGGTTTATTTGTCACGCACCTTACGGAGCGTGACGGACTAAAAGTCACATAAAGCATACAAAAGACGACTCCGAACGGAATCGTCTTTTCATTTCCCTTATTGAAAATAGTAGAAAGCCACTACCGACCAGGTATTATTGATAAAATGTACTGCCATGGGATAGATCAGGTAATCTGTCTTGTAGTAGAGATAAGCCATTAAAAATCCTGGGCTAGCATAAATGATCCAAGAACCCAAATCTGTCGGTCCATGTAAGAAAGCAAAAATCAAACCAGAGACTACAATTCCTAACATCTTGTGCTTTTCAAATAACTTTTTGAATAGATAGCCTCTGACAATGATCTCCTCGGTAATGGCTGCCTGACAGGCTATTCTTACAAAGGCTAACCAAAATGGAATTGTTTGTAACAGCTTTTCAATGCCAATCTGATTAGCGGTATCTTCAATCCCTTGAAGGTCCATGATAAACTGCCCGAGATACTCGAATAACTGGGCCGCACTATAGGTTAAGAGAACAATACCCAGGCCCTTCCAAGTTAAGATTTTTCTATCCCAAATGGCTAGCCCTTTCCTTTCTGCCAACCAACACATAAAGACCATTATTCCAATAGAAGATAGGCCTGCAGTCCATTGAGCGACTTGCGAGGTTGATTGTTCCAATATGGAAATTGGAATATGATCGAGAAGCAACAATAGAAAGGCCAGCAGTAAAATCCAGATTTTCCGACAAATCCATTCTAATTTTTGACTGAATTGCTCCATACTTTTCTCTTTTTCCTCCGTTCTTCTTTCTATCCTGTTCAGTAACTATAAATAATAGAACGCCAGCACCGCCCAAGCATTATTGATAAAATGAACAGCGATAGGATAGATGAGGTAGTCCGTCTTATAGTACAAGAACGCTAGTAAAAATCCCGGGCTGGCATAAATAATCCAAGAGCCAAAATCTGTCGGTCCATGTAAGAAAGCAAAAATCAACCCAGAGACCAAAATTCCTAACATCTTGTGCTTTTCAAATAGCTTTTTGAATAGATAGCCTCTAGTAATGACCTCTTCTGCGATAGCAGGCAAACAAGCCATATTGATCAGAGCCACCCAAAATGGAATGTTCTCCAATATCTTTGTTAATTCAATCTCATTGCTAGTTTCTTCAATCCCCTGAAGTTCCATAATGTAATAGCCAAGGTGTTTAAATAGCTGAGCCACTGTGAAAGTTAAGACAACAAAACCAAGACCTTTCCAAGTTAAAAAACTTCTATCCCAGATGGTAATGCCATTCTTTTCAGCCCTCCAATACATAAAGACCATAACTCCAATGGAAGATAAAGCTATTCCCAAATGAGCTACTGGTGAGGTAGACATTTCTAAAATAGCATCTGGAAAAACAGCAATCAATACCAAACCAAACGCTCTCAGTAGTATCCAAAGCTTGCGACCAAGCCATTTCATCCCTTGACTTACATTCTCCACACCCATCTCCTTTACCGCTACACAACATACAAATATTCAAACAATTATATCATTGAAATATTTTGTGTTATTTTTACAGTACAATTTTACAATAATACAATCGATTTATCAATATGACCAAAAAACAAACATCCTGACAATGCTTGTTTACTGTCAACCCACTGATCATTCAGTGGGTTTTGTCATCTTCAGATAAGGTTCTAGTAGAGAAAAGCCGTTAGCCAAGCGGTGTAACAGTTCCTCTTCGGACTCAACCGTTTCAAATGATACGTCATATTTGACCAGTACTTTTCGAACCTGTCCCGTTTCAACAGCTTCTAGTAAAATCTGCCTATTCTCCTCCGTTCCATCCAAGCGATAAAATACCTGTCCCTCCTGTACCCTGTAATAAAGCGGTGCCTGAATCGGACAGTTCAGCACACGGTTTTGCTGAAGCAGAGAGGTCTCTACCTTCTTTCGCTCAATGAAGCTAACTTCTACTGAAATCCCCGCTTCAGCTCCCTTACCATACAGACGAATGGCGAAAGCTGGGGCCGACGAACTAGCAGAGGGAAGGCGGTAATAGGTCCAAAAATGCGGTCTGCAAATCTGGGCTTGGTTCATCCATTGACTGACTCTCTCGGGCACCAAGGGACCGACTTGCTCAGCTAAAGCTAAACTTAATGTCTGAAACTCCTTACGTGCTGCCTGTGCTAAGCTTCTTAAGACTGTCATCTCGCTTGCCGAAGCTCCTGCCTTTTCAGGCTTGCAATAATGAACTCCTTGATATTCCAAATATCTACGGCATTGTTCAAACATCTGAATCTCCTATCCACTTCTCCATATAGACCATATCCATGCCTTCCTGCTCAGGCTCGGTTTTGATAGCCTCGTAACCGAGTTTTTCGTAGAAAGCAACTAATCTGGGCTCCTGTAAGACGGTACAGAGTACCCACCGCTTGACTGTCGGATAGAGTTGTTCTAACTCTAACATTGCCTTATGACCATAGCCTTTTCCTCTGTGGTCTGGATCAATGCCAATCAGACCTAGCCAGCCCTCGTCTGCATCTTCAGCGACTGTTGTTCGTACCAGTCCGACTGTCTGACCCTCCTCGACAATCTTGTAGTAGTTGCAATTTGGTCGTGCAAAGCGTGATTGGAAGTAGTCCATCGTTTCAATGGCAGGGTTGTATTGGTCCTGATAGGTTTCATACAAGGCTGCAAATGCTCGGTGTTGAATGGGCAATAATTCTTCTGCGTTTGATAGTTCTGCTTTTACTAACATGGAAAACCTCCCGAAAATTATTTTATCCATTGTATCAAATCTAGCAAAAAAATACTAGGTCTTCCTAGTATTTTCTAAAGCGTTGATAGCGGTTTTCGAGTAGTTGATCAAGTGGCAAGGCTTGTAGTTGAGCCAACTGGCTGACCAGGTTTTCCTTGATGTCAGACAAGACTTCCTTGGTCGCTCTGCCATTTTCCAAAACAACCCGATCGACCACTTGGAGTTTCTCCAACTCATAAGAAGTGATCTTCATGAGTTCTGCCGCTTCCATGGCACGACTACCGTCTTTCCAGAGGATAGAGGCGAAACCTTCAGGGCTGAGGACGGCATACATGGAATTTTCCAGCATCCAGACCTGGTCTGCGACTGCTAGGGCAAGTGCTCCGCCAGAGCCTCCCTCACCGATGATAATGGCGATAATGGGTACCTTGAGGTCGCTCATCTCCATGAGGTTGCGGGCAATGGCCTCGCCCTGCCCACGCTCCTCGGCACCGACACCTGGATAGGCTCCAGCGGTATTGATAAAGGTGACAACAGGACGACCGAACTTCTCCGCCTGCTTCATGAGGCGAAGGGCCTTGCGGTAGCCTTCTGGGTGGGGCTGACCGAAGTTGCGTTTGAGGTTGTCCTGAAGATTCTTCCCTTTCTGGATACCGATAACTGTCACAGGATGAGCTGCTAGAAAGCCGATACCACCCACAACTGCTCCGTCATCGCGGAAATTCCGATCGCCGTGCAGTTCGATAAAGTCATCAAAGAGTTGTGTGGCATAGTCCAAGGTCGTCAGGCGAGCCTGGTCACGTGCCAAACGGATCATACGTGCTACATCACTGGTCATCTGACACCTCCATGCATTCTCAACAAGCGACTAATGGTCGCTGGCAAGTCCTGGCGTTTGACAATGGCATCGACAAAGCCGTGTTCTTGTAAAAATTCAGCCTTCTGGAAATCATCTGGTAGATTTTCCCGAACAGTTGATTCAATCACCCTGCGACCTGCAAAGCCAACTAAAGTCTGTGGCTCAGCCAGGATAATATCACCTTCCATGGCAAAACTAGCCGTCACCCCCCCTGTTGTAGGGTCTGTCAAGACCGTCAGGTAAAAGAGGCCAGCATTGGAATGGCGTTTCACAGCTGCCGAAATCTTAGCCATTTGCATCAGGCTCATAATGCCTTCCTGCATCCGAGCACCGCCAGATGCGGTAAAAAGGACGACTGGCAATTTCTCTTCAGTAGCCAGTTCAAAGAGGCGGGTAATTTTCTCACCGACCACTGTTCCCATTGAAGCCATGATAAAGTGCGAATCCATGATCCCAAGGGCAACTGGTTGGCCACCGATGGTCGCCTTGCCTGTCAAAACAGCCTCGTCCAAACCTGTCTTTTGACGGGTGGCTGCCAATTTTTCCAAATAATTAGGGAAGTCTAAGGGATTTTTGGTTTCAATCCCTGTAAACAATTCCTCGAACGAGCCTTTATCGACTGTCAAAGCCAAGCGTTCCTGGGCTGTAATCCGGAAATTATAGGAACAGTGTTGACAAGTTTTCTCTGGTCCCAAATCCTTCTTGTAAAGGATTTCCTTACAAGCTGGGCATTTGGAAAAGAGTTCGTCTGGCACCTCTGGCTTTGCTTGAGGTGCTGACTCTATCCGCGAACGATTGGGGTTGATGCGGATATATTTGTCCTTTTTGCGAAACAAAGCCATAGCATTCTCCTAGTTTACTTTTTTATCGTCATTTAGTTTTTCTTTTATTACTTCAACGTATGAGGAAACTTCGTTTCCCTATTTCCAACTTCAAACACTCCACTGGAGTGTTTGAACTCGCTTTGCCATACTCCAGTACAGCCTGCAGCTGTTGATGCGAACTTTGTTCGCTCTATTTCCAACCTCCAACTATCCACCAGATAGTTGGAGCGAGTACTAAAAGTAAACTAAAAGACTATAATTCTTCCTGATAGTGCGGTAAAAATTCTTCCATGAGGTAGGCAGTGTCATAATCACCAGCTACCACACGCTTGTCGGAAATCAAGTCCAGCTGAAAGTCGGTATTGGTCACCACTCCGTCAATTTCCAATTCGTAGAGGGCGCGCTGCATCTTCATCAGGGCTTCAAAGCGATTTTCCCCATGCACGATAACCTTGGCAATCATGGAATCGTAATAAGGCGGAATGGTGTAGCCTGGATAAACAGCCGAGTCCACACGCAGACCAACGCCGCCACTTGGCAGGTAGAGATTGGAAATCTTACCTGGACTTGGGGCGAAGTTGAAGGCTGGATTTTCAGCATTGATGCGGCATTCAATGGCATGGCCTGTAATCTTCACATCTTCTTGGTAGACGCTGAGTTCCTGACCAGCGGCAATCTTGATTTGCTCCTTGACAATATCCACACCGGTCACAAATTCGGTAACTGGATGTTCCACCTGCACCCGTGTGTTCATTTCCATGAAGTAAAATTCGCCCTTGGCTTCATCCAAGAGGAACTCAATGGTCCCTGCATTTTCATAGCCAACTGACTGGGCAGCCCGCACTGCTGCTTGACCGATATGGTCCCGCATAGTTTGGCCAATGGCGATAGACGGAGCTTCTTCCAAGACCTTCTGGTTGTTGCGTTGAAGGGAACAATCCCGTTCTCCCAGATGGATAACATGACCGTGCTGGTCTGCCAAAATCTGTACTTCGATGTGGCGGGCTGGATAGACGACACGCTCCATATACATGGCACCGTTGCCAAAAGCTGCCTTGGCTTCGCTGGAAGCTGATTCAAAGGCAGGCACTAGGTCTTCGGCTTTTTCCACCTTACGAATTCCCTTACCGCCACCACCTGCCGATGCCTTGAGCATGACAGGGTAGCCAATCTTTTCAGCGATTTCAAGGGCTTCTTGGCTGGTCAAGACCTCACCGTCTGAGCCTGGAATAACAGGCACTTGAGCCTTAATCATCTCTGCCCGAGCATTGATTTTATCACCCATGATATCCATGACCGTCCCAGAAGGACCGATAAACTTGATGCCGACCTCTTCACAGAGAGTGGCAAATTTGGAGTTTTCACTCAAAAATCCAAAGCCGGGATGAATGGCCTGGGCACCTGTCACAACAGCCGCCGAGATGACCGCCTGCATATTGAGATAGGAATCTGTCGAACGAGCAGGTCCGATACAGACAGCCTCATCTGCCAACATAGTGTGGAGGGCTTCCTTGTCAGCCTCTGAATAGACAGCCACCGTCGCAATCCCCAGCTCCCTGGCCGCACGAATAATCCGCACCGCAATCTCACCACGATTGGCAATCAAAATCTTCTCAAACATGATGAATCCTATCTCCTTTTTAACATAGAATAATTGTTATAATAATCACAGTCCTTAACTAGTTTGAAAAATAAAGGACTGTTTCATACTCAATGAAAATCAAAATCAGGCTAGCTCCAAAGGTTTGGGAAACATTTGGAGGTTGGAGATAGAGCGAACGAAGTTCGTTTCTCCAAGAGCAGATAGCCCCCTGCTACTTTCTTATTTTATCGTAGCAGGCTGTCAAGATCCACTGGAGCTTGACACTCATCAAATCAAGTCAACAACGGCTGAGTTTGATTTTCGAAGAGTATTATTTTCCAATAGCAAAAGTCAACACCCCCGACGCAGCCAGTTTTCCGTCCACTTCTGCCTTTGCCTCAACGACCGCAATGGTTCCACGGCGTTTGACAAATTTAGCGGTCATAATCAACTGGTCACCAGGTACAACTTGCTTCTTAAATTTAACCTTATCCATGCCGGCATAAAAAACCAGCTTGCCCTTGTTTTCTTCCTTGGACAATTCCAAGACACCTGCGGTTTGTGCCAAAGCCTCCATGATAAGAACACCTGGCATGACAGGATAGTCTGGAAAATGCCCGTTGAAGAAGGGCTCGTTAATGGTCACATTTTTGAGGGCGACAATCTCATCTTCCGATACTTCAAGGACACGATCAACCAAGAGCATAGGATAGCGATGAGGAAGAGCCTCTTTAATTTTCAAAATATCAATCATTTGATGCGTACCAATCCTTGTCCAAATTCTACAACGTCCTGGTTGCCCACCAAAATCTCTGTGACCACACCGTCACGGTCAGCAGGCACTTCGTTCATGACCTTCATGGCTTCGATAATCATGAGAGTCTGCCCTTTTTTGACCGTATCGCCAACTGCTACAAAGGCTGGCTTGTCAGGGGCTGGGGACAAATAAGCCACGCCGACCAAGGGGCTTTCCACTACCGCACCTTCTGCCACGGGGCTGACACCTGCTTCTGCTGGAGCTGGCTCACTCATTTCAACTGCTGGCACAAGGGCTGGGCTTGCAGGAGCTACTGGAGCAAGCAGAGCTTCTACTGTTGGACTCGGAGCCGCTGTCGCCTGCTGATTTTTACTGAAATGCAAGGTTTCCCCAGCATTGCTATATGAAAATTCTCGCAAACTTGACTGGTCAAACTGACTCATCAAGTCCTTTATTTCTGTAATATTCACTTAAGCCTCCCAACGCTTGAAGGCAATCACCGAGTTGTGACCTCCAAAGCCAAATGTATTTGAAATGGCATGGCGGATTTCCATGTCACGACCTTGACCGTAGATGACATCCGCCTCAATATCTTCAGATAATTCTGTTGTACCAGCTGTCTTTGGTGCGTAAGAGTGACGCATAGCCTCAATGACAGCTGCCGCCTCAACTGCACCCGCTGCCCCCAACAAGTGCCCTGTGAAGGACTTGGTGGAAGAAACTGGTGTGTTCTTGCCGAAGACGGATACGATAGCTTGGCTTTCCCCTTTTTCATTAGCCGGTGTCGAAGTACCATGGGCATTGATATAGTCAATATCAGCTGGCTCTAAACCTGCTTCTGAAATGGCCAACTTCATGGCCTTAATAGCACCCAGACCTTCTGGATGTGGAGAAGTCATGTGGTAAGCATCGCAAGTATTTCCATAACCAACAATTTCAGCCAAAATCGTCGCCCCACGCGCTTCTGCGTGTTCCAAACTTTCCAATACTAAAACCGCGGAACCCTCTCCCATGACAAAACCATTGCGGTCCTTGTCAAATGGAATAGACGCACGTTCTGGATCCTCAGTAGTCGACATAGCTGTCAAAGCTTGGAAACCACCGATTGCAAATGGAGTAATGGCTGCTTCTGCTCCACCTGCCAACATGACATCTTGGAAACCAAACTTGATTTCACGGAAGGCTTCTCCCAAGGCATCATTTGATGAAGCGCAGGCTGTGATGATACACTTGCAGACACCATTTGCACCGACCTGCATAGCAATATTTCCAGCCGCCATATTTGGCAAGGCCTTTGGAAGAGCCATGGGACGAATGCGTTTTGGACCTTTTTCGTTCATCCGAGCCACTTGCTCTTCAATTTCCAAAATACCACCGATACCTGTTGATAAGATAACGCCAAAACGGTCACTATCCACTGTCTCTGTATCCAGCTGTGCATTAGCAATCGCTTCTTTAGCTGCATAGAGTGCATAGAGCGAGTAATTATCGTAGCGATTTGTATCCTTTTTAACGAAATATTTGTCAAAAGGAAAATCTTTTAATTCCGCAGCATTATGGACCGAATATTCACTGGTATCAAACTTGGTAATCTTTCCGATCCCAATTTTCCCTGCTTTCAAACTATCCCAGAACTCCTCTGGCGTATTTCCGATAGGAGATGTCAGACCGTAGCCTGTTACTACTACACGATTTAATTTTGTCATTTTCAGTCCTTTCTCATTAGGAAACTTACTGCATGGTCAAGCCGCCGTCAACAGCAATCACCTGTCCTGTTAGATATTCTTGCTTGGCGAGGAATACAGCAACATCAGCTACTTCTTCTGTCGCACCAAAGCGTTTCATAGGAATTTGTGCAGTCATAGCTTCTTTAATCTTGTCAGATAAAACATCTGTCATATCAGACTGGATAAAGCCCGGCGCAATCGCATTGACACGAACATTTCGCCCAGCAACCTCACGGGCAATGGCTTTGGTAAATCCAATCACACCTGCCTTAGAAGCAGAATAGTTGGCCTGTCCAGCATTTCCAATCAAGCCAGATACACTTGATAGATTGATAATAGCACCCTCACGAGCCTTTGTCATTGGTTTCAAAACAGCCTGCGTCATATTAAAAGTTCCAGTAAGATTTACCTTCAGAACCGTATCAAAATCCTCTTCTGTCATACGAAGAGCCATACCGTCTTTGGTAATCCCTGCATTGTTGACCAAAATATCGACGCTACCGAGAGTTTCAATAGCTTCTGCCACCATTCGTTTGGCATCTTCCGCGCTCGAAATATCTCCTGAAATAGCTAGGACTTTCACACCGTAATCTGCAAAGCTATCCAGCAAGTCCTGACCTAGCTGACCACGACCATTAAGAACGACATTTGCTCCTAAACTGGCAAATTTATGAGCAATAGCCAAACCGATTCCTCGGCTTGAACCTGTTACAAAAACATTTTTATTTGTTAATTCCATGATTCCTCCTCATGATTTGTTTAATACTATTTGTAGCCCCTCTATATCTTCAATTGCTACAACATGCGCTGTCTTATCGATTTTCTTGACAAATCCTGATAAGACTTTGCCTGGACCGATTTCAATAAAGTTAGTCACACCAGCTTCCTGCATGGTTGCGATTGACTCATAAAAACGGACTGGTTCCATCACTTGACGGGTCAAGAGGGACTTGATGTCCTCTTTTTTCATGACCTTGGCTTCCGTATTACCAACCAACTCTACTTGGAAGTCCGCAAATTCCACCTGCTCCAAGGCCTGAGCCAATTGCTCCGAAGCTGGTCGCAGGAGAGCTGTATGGAATGGGCCAGATACATTGAGCGGAATCATCCGTTTGACACCTGCTTCCTTCAGCAATTCAACCGCCTCATCCACTGCAGCAACCTCGCCTCCGATGACGATTTGGGCTGGTGTATTGTAGTTGGCTGGGGAAACAATCCCAGAGGTAACTGACGAACAGACTTCTTCTATCAAGTTGACATCTGTGTTGAGAACAGCAACCATCTTACCAGTTCCTGCTGGCGCAGCTGTTTCCATATATTCACCACGCTTAGCAATCAGGGCAATCCCATCTTCAAAGGCCAATGCTCCCGATGCCACCAGAGCTGAATATTCTCCCAAGGATAGACCAGCTACCATATCAGGTTGTATTCCCTTTTCTACCAACAAACGATAGATAGCTAGGGAAGTTGTCAAAATAGCGGGCTGGGTATAGCGAGTCTGATGTAATTTATCCTCTTGATTGTCAATCAGATCGCGAATGTCATACCCCAGAATCTGACTAGCCTGGTCAAACGTTTCTCTAACTATCGGGGAATATTCGTAAAGGTCGCGAGCCATCCCCACTGTCTGAGACCCTTGACCTGCAAAAAGAAAAGCTGTCTTTGTCATCCTATTCTCCAACCGAAGCCCAACGGCTTGCCTCTTCTCTAATCACTTTGGCTGCTCCATAATAGATGTCTTTCAAAATATCTTCACAAGATTCTTCTTTAGAAACCAGACCAGCAATTTGACCAGCCATCACGGAGCCATTTGTTACATCACCGTCCACAACGGCATTGCGAAGGGCCCCTGCCCCAAGCACTTCAATTTCTTCTTCTGTAATTTTCCCTGCTAAGAAATCACGTTCTGCAGCTGCATAAGCAGATGACAACTTATTCTTGATAGCTCTCACAGGATGTCCAACAATAGAAGCAGATACAGTTGTATCAATATCCTTAGCTTTTAAAACTTTTTCCTTATAAGCCTGATGGGCATTGGACTCTGTAGCTACTACAAAACGAGTTCCAACTTGCACCGCTTCTGCACCCAACATGAATGCTGCCGCTGCACCTGCACCATCTGCAATACCTCCAGCAGCAATAACAGGAATAGATACGGCTTCAACAACCTGACGAACCAAGGTCATGGTGGTCAATTTACCAATATGGCCTCCAGCTTCCATACCTTCAGCAATAACAGCATCTACCCCTAATTTTTCCATGCGTTTCGCAAGGGCTACACTTGGTACAACAGGAATAACTGTAATTCCTGCAGCATGGAGACGCTCCATATACTTCCCTGGATTTCCTGCTCCTGTAGTGACAACTTTCACACCTTCTTCGATGACCAAGTCAACAATGTCATCCGCAAAAGGAGACAAAAGCATGATATTGACACCGAAAGGCTTGTCCGTGATAGATTTAACCTTGTCAATATTTGCCTTGACCACCTCTTTTGGAGCATTTCCTCCACCGATGATTCCTAGACCACCTGCATTAGATACGGCACCAGCCAAATCTCCATCAGCTACCCAAGCCATACCACCTTGAAAAATTGGATACTTAATATCGAGCAATTCTGTTATTTTCGTCTTCATAATTCCCTCATCTTTTTTTCTTGCTTACCTAATCATTTGAATATCAAATCATTAGGTAAACAAGTGAAGGGTTGCCCCCTCACTCAAAAAATAGTTTGATATTTCAATGTTTTGATTATCAAAGTATTCGACTTAAGAAAAATGCTCACCAGCACTTTTCTTAGCTATCCTCTTCCTTATATTATCTTTGAAATAAGGAGAGGAATACTATAGTCTTTCAGTTTGCTTTTAGTACTAGGCAACGAGCTGTAGACAGTACTGGAGTACGGCAAAGCGAATTAACGACGTAATAAAAGATAAACTGAATGACTATAATTATTTTGTTTTTTCTTCAACATAAGCAACCAAATCGCCTACAGTTGTCAAACCTTCTTCAGTATCGATTTGAATATCGAAGGCATCTTCGATTTCAGAGATAACTTGGAAAAGATCCAATGAATCTGCATCCAAATCTTCAAAGGTTGTTGTAAGGGTTACTTCTTCAGCATCCTTACCCAATTCTTCAACGATGATTTCCTGTACTTTTTCAAATACTGCCATGATATGTGTCTCCTTTTGGAAAATAAAATATTTTAATCTTGCCTAGGGCAAGGAATTAACTAAAGTTGTAAGAGTAGAGTTCCCCATGTGAGGCCTCCACCGAAACCAGCCATGAGAACAGTCTGGCTTCCATCCAATCGCAACATTCCGCTCTCTACACATTCTGATAAGAGAATGGGAAGACTTGCTGCACTGGTATTGCCATATTTATCCATATTTGCTGGAAATTTTTCACGCGCCACTCCCAATTTACGAGCCATCTTATCTAGGATACGTATATTGGCCTGATGGAGCAAGAAATAATCAACACAATCCACAGTCATATCAGCTTGTTCTAGCAGCTCTGCCATGGTTGCCGTAACATCCCTCGTAGCAAATTCAAATATAGCTCTGCCCTCCATTTGGATAAAGGGTTGCTGACGACTTTGTGTCGAGAATGGCGTCTCTTTCTGATCTATCCCTGCTGTCAGACTAGCCCCTCGACTGCCATCCGTTCGCAAGATTTCTGCTAAAAAGCTCGGTTGTTCACACGCTTCCAGCAAAACTCCTCCAGCACCATCTCCAAATAAAACAGCCGTTGATCGATCCGACCAGTCGACAGACCTAGATAGGGTCTCAGCTCCAATGACAAGTCCTCTCTTATAGACTCCTGAAGCAAGCAATTTTTCTGCTGTTGATAGCGCAAAAACAAATCCTGAACAAGCTGCAACGAGATCATAGGCAAAAGCCTTTTTCGCACCAATTGCTGCTTGGACCATAGCTGCCGTAGATGGCATTGAAGCATCTGGAGTAATCGTTGCTACGATGATGAAGTCAATTTCACTAGCATCTAGCTGAGACTTTTCCAGTAATTTTCTAGCCACTTGACTAGCCAAATCACTCGTCGTCTCTCCAGTAACAATGTGCCGTTGACCGATACCTGTACGGCTACGAATCCACTCATCACTGGTCTCCATTCGTTGAGCCAAATCATCATTGGTCACAATCTTCTTCGGAAGATAGTGGGCCACCTGACTGATTTTAGCATGGTTTCTCATTTCAAATCCTCCAAGAAGTGATAGAGTTTCATGAGTCCTTTCTTCATTACCTGATACTCTGCATCATCCATACCATCTGTAATCTGCTTAACCATTTCATTGTGAAATCGTTGATGCAAACGATAGACCAGTCGACCTTTTTTGGTCAGGTAGAGATGAACAACTCGCCGATCTTTGGTCGAACGAATACGTTCCACGTATCCTTTTCTTTCCAAATTGTTCAAGCTAGTTGTAACAGTACCTAAGGTTACCATCAAAGTCCGAGCAACATCACTCGGAGTAGCTCCATCAATACTTCCTATCACATCAATCGTGTGCATTTCCTTAATCGAAATATCATTGAATCGGCTACCACGCAGACTTGTTTCTTCAATCACCAACACATTGTTAAAAATGGCCGTTAGATATTCATTTACTTTTGGATCTTCCAAAACAGGCCTCCTTTACTTTGATAGTCAAAGTATAAACCATAAAACTTTGATTGTCAAACATTTTTTACTAATTTAAAAATTAATCTCCCGTAAACACTGGTCTACGTCGTTCTGCATGCGCTCGAACTCCCTCTTTAAAATCCTCTTTATAGGCCAATGTTTCTTGCAAATCCAGCTCTAATCGGCGATAAGACTCCCAGTCTTTAAATTGACTTTCCCATGTCAGTTGTTTGATTGCTGCATAAGAGTTTACTGAGCCTCGCAAGAGTTTTTTTATGACCTGTGCAACCGTCTTTTCTAGTTTTTCTGGCTCTGCCAATTTATAAACAATCCCATATTCTAAAGCCTTATCCACTGATAAGCCCTCTCCAATCATCGCCAAGTGACTAGCACGATTAGCCCCAATAGCACGACTCAGTAGAAAGAGCCCCCCCGCATCCGGCGCAAGTCCAACGCCTACAAAGGCTTGGATGAATTTTGTCTTGCTGGAGGCAATAACAAAATCAGCTGCCACTGCCATATTAGCCGCGGCTCCAGCCACTGCCCCATCCGTCACCATAATGACCACTTTAGACAATTTCTTCATCGCAAACGAAATATCATTCACCAGCTCTGCTATTTTTACCAAAGAAGCAATATCATCATCATCAACTGCACGCTTCATCTCAACTAAATCTCCACCCACGGAGAAAATGGAACCCTGTGCTTGAATTTGTAAAATTTTGACGGAGGCATCCCCTTCTGCAAGGCGGATTGCTTCTAAGATTTCTTCACACATAGGAATATTAAAACCATTTGCCACTTCCGGTCTGTTTAAAGTTAGAATCGCTACGGAATCAATTACTTCATAACGAATTGTTTGGTAGGCCATTCCCTTGCTCCTTTCAAAATAGTTTGATAATTAAAAGATTTGAACATCAAACTTCAAATTCTTGTTTTCCATTGTAACACAGTTTTTACAATTGTCACTTTTTTTCTAGCAAGGAAAGTGTGACGTCCGAAAAAGATGGGGGCTATCCTCGAAATATAAAATTTAGATATGCTAGAAAATAACGTGTCTAAGAACCTACATTCACACACAAAGCGCCTTGGCTTTTTCGCTCATCAAGGCAATTTTTGAGGGAAATACTGACTGTATTTTGAAAAAAACAACCTCAATATGCAAGTCTGAACTGTGCATATAGGCTCTAAGTTTAATTTACAACTTTCATTTTTTCACGTTAATACTTTCGGAAGATTGAGCTGAATTCTGAGCTAGAAACACCATTTTTCACCGAGAACTAATACTTGGACTACA
The DNA here is from genome assembly GCF_019754115.1 of Streptococcus sp. 2018110. NCBI lineage: Bacteria > Bacillati > Bacillota > Bacilli > Lactobacillales > Streptococcaceae > Streptococcus > Streptococcus sp. 2018110. Next base: position 14,582 of record NZ_JAIJZO010000020.1, read on the forward strand.
ATATAATATTTCTTAAAATCGCAATAAATCAAAGGCATCTTCAAGATTATCTACCAATCTATCTGCTTTTGACTGATCAATTCCATAATGCTGGTCTCGAATAGCCCAAACTGTCAAACCTGCTTTTTTAGCCGCTTCAATTCCCTTAGCACTATCTTCAAATACTAAAATATCCGATTTAGCTACTCCTGTTGCACTAGCTGCTTTCATATAAACTGCGGGATCTGGTTTTGGGGCCTCACAATCCATCGCTGAGAAAACATGACTAAAGTGAGAGCGTATACCAGCATCTAGTAGAGCACGTTCGATTTCTGAACGGTCGGTATTTGAAGCCAAAACTACAGGAATACCTTGGATAGTCAGTCTCTCCAATACCGCTTTAACTTCAGGAAAAATCCTCTCTGCATAAGGGGTTGGTCGCTTTTCTTTATACACACGATATTCTTCTTCCAAGGCAGGGACATCCCAGTTATCAGAATCATCCCCTAAAATCCGTTGCCAAATTTGACTAGCCCTTCCACCGACAAATATAGATGGATCCAAATGATCAACCGATAAACCTTTTGTCGCTAAAAAATTCACTCGACGTTGAAAATAGAATGTTTCTGTATCAAAAAGTACACCATCCATGTCGAAAATAATTGCTTTTACCATACTCGCCTCCTATTACTTTAATTGTAACACAGTTGAAAGAAAAAAATGTTTTTCTGAAATTTTCATGCTCACCTCTTGTTCGTTTTTCGATAAAATTCTTGGCAAGATTTGTCTGAACATACTGACAATTTCATATCATTCTGCTATAATAGAAAAAAATATCCAAGGAGATGAGAATGAAAGTTATTAAATTTGGGGGAAGCTCACTTGCTTCAGCTGGACAGTTAGAAAAAGTTTTCAATATTGTTCAATCTGATTCAGAACGTCGCTTTGTTGTTGTGTCTGCACCTGGAAAACGCAATGCTGAGGATACTAAAGTTACTGATGCGTTGATTAAATATTATAAAGAATATGTTAACGGAAAAGATGTGACTGCCAGTCAAGAATGGATCATCAACCGTTATCAAGCAATGGTTGACGAACTTGGTTTCACAGCTAACAGCATGAAGAAAATCGCAGACAGCATCATCTCTTTGGCCAGCCTACCAATTGATGATAATGAATTCCTTTACGACGCATTCTTAGCAGCTGGTGAAGATAATAATGCCAAATTGATTGCCGAATATTTTACCCACAGAGGATTGCCTGCACGCTATGTCCATCCTAAAAAAGCTGGTATTATCGTCAGCTCCGAACCAGGAAATGCTCGCATTTTGCCTTCAAGTTATGATAAAATCGAAGAGCTTCGTGATACAGATGAAGTACTCATTATCCCAGGATTCTTCGGTGTAACTGTTGATAACCAGATTTGTACCTTCTCAAGAGGTGGATCGGATATTACAGGTTCCATCATTGCTGCCGGGGTTAAGGCTGACCTCTATGAAAACTTTACAGATGTCGATGGTATTTTTGCTGCCCACCCTGGCATCATTAAAAATCCACATTCAATCAAAGAATTGACCTATCGTGAAATGCGAGAATTAGCTTATGCAGGTTTCTCCGTCCTCCACGATGAAGCCCTCCTTCCTGCCTATCGCGGGCGGATTCCATTGGTTATCAAAAACACCAATAACCCAACTCACCCTGGTACCCGAATTGTACACAAACATACCGAGCAAACAGTTCCTGTTGTCGGTATTGCTGCAGACGATGGTTTTGTCAGCATTAACTTGTCCAAATACTTGATGAACCGTGAAGTTGGTTTTGGTCGTAAGGTGTTGCAAATTCTCGAAGATCTCAATATTCGCTGGGAGCACATGCCGACCGGGATTGACGATTTATCCATCGTAGTCCGTGAGCGTGAATTGACTCCTATTAAGGAAGAAGAGATCCTTCGTCAACTCAATACGAAAATGGAAGTTGACAAGGCCGAAATCGAACATGGTTTATCTATTATCATGATTGTTGGTGAAAATATGAAGAGCCATGTCGGTGTAACAGCTACCGCTACCACCGCCCTCTCTAAACAAAACGTCAACTTGGCAATGATTTCACAGGGAGCCAGTGAAGTTTCTGTTATGTTCGTTGTCAAAACCGAAGAAAAGAAACGCGCTCTGCACGCTCTCTATGAAGCTTTTTTTAACGAGCAATAATCACCAACGAGGTCGATCATTTCCCTCTTCATACTCTTCGAAAATCAAAATCAGACGTTGTTGACTTGATTTGATAATTGTCAAGCTCCACTAGAGCTTGACAGCCTGCTACCATAAAATAAGAAAGTAGCTGGGTTATATCTGCTCTTGGAGAAACGAACTTCGTTCACTCTATCCCCAAGCTTCAAAGGTTTCCCAAACCTTTGAAGCTAGTCTGATTTTAATTTTCATCGAGTAGCAATTAAAATTTGAATCAACAAAAATAGCTTAGAATCAACGTTTCTGACGATGCAATTCTAAGCTATTTTTTAGGCTTTTTATACGAAAACTCAAAGCTAGTGTCAACATCTCAGCGCAGTGGTTGATTGGGTTTAACAGTCCAGTGGACTATTTTAGCCCAAGCCAACTGCTTGGAAGTGAGGGGAACTCTTTTTGACCTAGTCGAGTCTTTCCCACTCCCCTTACATCGAAGTAATAAAAGTCAACTAAATGACGATATTTGTATTATAGACAATATCTAGGTAATACTTCTCTAATATTTTACCCCTCTATTCTAGCGAAAGAGGCGTATTATCGTCACTTTTACTATCGCTGTTACTCAAAAATTCGAGGTAGGCGATCTGTCAAAAGACAAACCACCTCGTAATTTATGGTTCCGATGCGATCAGCCCACTCCTGAACAGAGATCGTTTTATCTCCATCTTGACCGATTAGGGTGACTTTTTGACCAAGTGGATAAGCATGAGGTAAGCGAATGGTGATCTGGTCCATCGAAATACGCCCTACAATTTCACAGGCCTGCCCATCAACTAGAACTGATAAGCCTTGTAAACTTCGTACGAGACCATCTGCATATCCTATCGGAACGGTCGCAATCCATTCTGAATCGGTGCTGTGATAAGTAGCTCCGTAGCCAATTGTTGTGCCAGCTTCAACCTGCTTTACATGAACAATTTCAGATACGAGAGATAAGGCTGATTGAACCTCAAACGGGAGTTCTAGTACTCGTCCACTCGGATTAAGTCCATAAAGAATGTTTCCCAAACGAACCAGGTTAAATACTGTATCAGCATGCCAAATGCTTGTTGCTGAATTGCTGGCATGAATCCAGCGCGGAGTAATTGGTAGAACATCCAAAAATTCTTTGAAAACAGACAGTTGACTCTCGAAGTGCGCCTGATCAACCTCATCCGCAGTAGCAAAATGAGTATAGACTCCTTCGATGTCATACTCTAATTCTTCAAGGATAGCAATCGCTTGTAGCAAATCGGCTAGTTTTCTAAAACCAATCCGCCCCATACCAGTATCTAGCTTAAGATGGACAGTTAGACCAGATAAATCAGCCTCTAAGGCTTTTGCATCTTGCAACCAGTCCAGACTGGCAACTGTCACACTGATATTGAGTTGATGAGCTACTGGTAAAAAACGTACAGGAACCACTCCTAAAATCAAGATAGGGTGCTCGATACCTGCTTTACGTAGCTCTAATGCTTCATCCAAATTCGAAACACAAAAACCAGCTGCTTGACTGGATAACTTTTTCGCTACCGCAACAGCTCCATGACCATAAGCATTCGCCTTAACAACAGCAAATGCTTCGGTCTTCGGAGGCAAATTGGTCATTACTTGCTCGAAATTTTCCGCAATCGCATCTAAGTTAACCCGAATTTGCGTGGGTCGATGTTCACTTTCAATCATCTTTCTCCTCCAAAATCACACTAGCTTGTACAAAATTTCCTGAATGGCTAATGCTGAGCCAAATATTCCCATCAAAGGGACTCTTCGTCACATAGGGAACTCCTTTGCTGGTATTCAGAATTTCAATATCATGAAATCCTATCTTACCAATACCTGTCCCCAAGGCCTTGGTCAGCGCTTCTTTGGCTGACCAACGTCCAGCTAAATATTCTAACTGACGGCGACCGGACAGACTTTGATACCGTTCAAATTCTTTCTCTGTGAGAATCTTTTTGGGAAACCCTTGGTGTTTGATTCTGGCACTTTCAATCGCCTCCATCTCCTGAAGGTCAATGCCATGTCCTACTATCATTAATCGGTCTCCTTTTGCATAGTCATTTCATTTATTAAAATAAACGAACTGACTCTAGTGACTTGTCTAAAAATTGCAAAAGGACTGGACAGCCGTCCAGTCCACGCGTCATTCCTATTTACGGCCGTGACAATTTTTAAATTTCTTGCCAGATTGGCATGGGCATGGATCGTTACGATCAACACCTTCAAAAGATACATTCTCCCGAATTGCATGCGATTGGTTCGGCATAATATTCTTAACAGCTGTCGTATGTGCTTCTTGACTTGTACGCTCACGCTCAATATTGTCATGAATTTGCGCCTTCATCATCAAGCGGGTTACTTCAAACTCGATAGCCCCAATCATATCGTTGAACATAGTAAATGCTTCTGATTGATACTCAACGATTGGATTGTTTTGAGCGTATCCACGAAGACTGACTGCATTGCGCAATTGATCCAAGGCATCAATATGGTCTGTCCATTTGTTATCCACAACACGAAGGATAAGAACTTTCTGGAATTCGCGTACACGTTCTTCATCGCGTAATTTTTTCACTTGCGAATCATAGACTCTCAAAGCACGTTCATAGAGCTCTTCGACAATCTCTTTCTGATTCATTGCTTCAAAAGTAGCTTTACTCAAGGTATCATCTTCAACGAGATTTGCATGCGCAAATTTGATAATGCCATCAATAGCTTCATCTTTCGAACCAAGGAAGTGACCAGCAACTTGGCGTTCAATCGTCCGTTTCATCATCGCTTTGATTTCAGGAGCCAAATCACGGTCAGCAGTAATAACATCCTGGCGTTGGCGATAGATGATTTCACGTTGCTCACGCATCACATCGTCATATTGAAGGACTTGTTTACGTGAGTCGTAGTTGTTCCCTTCCACACGCTTCTGAGCAGATTCAACTTGACGTGTCAACATTTTAGACTTGATAACAGACTCTTCTTCTGTTAGATTCATACGCTCCATAAATACTTTGATGCGTTCTGAACCAAAGCGTTTCATCAAGTCATCTTCGAGAGATAGATAGAATTGTGATTCACCTGGGTCACCTTGACGACCTGAACGTCCACGAAGCTGGTTATCAATACGACGACTTTCATGGCGCTCAGTACCAATAACACATAGCCCACCAAGTTCACGTACACCTGGACCTAACTTAATATCGGTACCGCGTCCCGCCATGTTGGTCGCAATAGTGACCGCACCACGCTGACCAGCATTCATAATAATCTGCGCTTCACGATAGTGGTTTTTAGCATTCAATACTTCGTGAGGGACACCTGCAGCTACCAATTTTTGAGAAATCAAATCAGAAGTTTCAACCGCAACTGTACCGACCAAGACAGGTTGCCCTTTCTCATAGCGTCTCTTCACATCCGCAATAACGGCATTGAATTTGTATTCTAGACTTGGATAGAGTAAATCTTCGTGGTCAACACGCGCGATTGGGCGGTTAGTTGGGATTGGTACAACACGGATGTTGTAGATTTCACGGAATTCTTCCTCTTCTGTTTTACCAGTACCCGTCATCCCTGATAATTTTTTATACATACGGAAAAGGTTTTGGTAGGTAATAGAGGCACTTGTCTTAGACTCGTTTTGAACCGGTACACCTTCCTTAGCTTCGATGGCTTGGTGAAGTCCATCAGAATAGCGACGACCTTCCATCGTACGACCTGTAAATGGATCGATAATCATAACCTCTTGGTCTTCATTGACCAGATAGTCAATATCATAGGTCATGATGTAGTTGGCACGAAGTGCATTATCCAAGAAATGGGTAATGGCTACATTTTCAATATCGTAGAGGTTATCTAACTTGAAGAATTTCTCTGCTTTGTCAATACCTGAATCAGACAGACCAATCGTTTTAGATGGAATGTCAATGATGTAATCTTCTGTTGTCAAAGATTTAACAAGATTATCTGCCAAGAAATACAACTGGTTTGTTTCAGAACCTTGTGCACCAGATACAATCAACGGCGTACGAGCTTCGTCAATCAAGATTGAGTCAACTTCATCGACCAAGGCGTAATTGAGAGGACGTTGAACCATGTCTTCTGCACGCACAACCATATTGTCTCGGAGGTAGTCAAAACCAATCTCTGAGTTGGTCGAATAAGTAATATCGCAGTTATAGGCCTCACGTTTTTCCAAGGGTGATTTAGCAGCTAAGTTGATACCAACTGATAGACCAAGCCATGAGTACAATTCACCCATCTCAGTCGCATCACGAGTAGAAAGATACTCGTTAACCGTCACTACGTGAACACCTTGACCAGACAAGGCATTCAAATAAACAGGCATCGTTGCAGTCAGAGTCTTACCTTCACCTGTACGCATTTCTGGAACGTCACCGTTGTGAAGAACGATTCCTCCCATAACCTGAACCTTGTAGGGATAGAGGCCCAATACGCGACGAGCTCCTTCACGGACTACCGCATATGCTTCGTACAAAAGATCGTCAAGGGATTCGCCGTTATTGTATCGCTCCTTAAATTCTGCTGTCTTAGCTTGCAACTGCTCATCAGTCAGCGCTTCCATTTCATCGGCATACGAGAAGACCTTGTCTGCCATTTTCTCAAGTTTTCTTAGCTCTCCCTTATCATTTTCAATGAGAGAACGAAGTACATTTGTTACCATATCATTCATCCTATTTCAATTTTAGTCAATAATATATTGTAGCAGAAAATTAGGCAATTTTCAAGGTTTGGCACTAGGATACACAGTATTCTTAGATAAAAACACAATAAAACAAACAAATCTGGAAAAATTTCTACACAGTAATATTATATTACCAAAAAGTGTATGGTTAAGATGCTAATTACTAAAATAAGTTCTAGGATACTACTCGCTCTTCCTAGTAAAAAATACTATTTTAAATTTAAAAAATATGCACTATTGCCCAAAAAATGTGAACGATTTGGCATTTTTTTCTTCTTACAAGTAGTATAATCTGATTGTACAAGTAAATATGTAAAAAGGAGAGGAAAATGTATACCAAGAAAATCGCTCTTAAACAACTAGCCATATCTAGTACTACAGTAGCCATAGTGAGTAGCCTATGGGGAAGCCAGCCTCCTATAGTTTACGCAAATGATGCATCGACGGTATCTGTTCAATATCACTATATTGCACAAGATGAACTAACAAGTTCAGAGAAGGATTCTGTCTTATCTAAGCTGAAAACTGTCTCACCTTCCAAAGAAACAGCGACGGAGAATCAGACAATCTATCTCATCTACAAGACCGAACCTAAAAAAATATTTGGGATTCTTCCAGCTACAGGGGAGACTGGGATCAATCTATTAACGATTGGAGGGGGACTTCTTCTAGTTCTAGGAATAAGTTTGGCCGGAAAAGGCAAAAAGAGAAGGATTATTTCATCCATCCTTCTTCTGACCGCCACTGGTTCTATTCTACCTATCCAGAGCATCCAGGCTCTAGAAAGCAATTTACTTGCAGGCTACAATCAGGTTCATCAGCTCAAAGTCGGAGACCAACTTCCTGATCCAAGTAACATAAAGCAGTATCAGTATGTAGGCTACGTCACTGACAAGGATATAGGTCCACAATCTACCGAGAATAAAGAGAGCTCTTCCACAACTGCATCATCTCAGCAACAAGATAGTACCGATAGCGCTATAAATAATGAAACCTTGCTCTTCAATCTAAAAAAATTAGATCCAACAAGCGACAACCAGCAACTAAAAAAGGCTGCCAACAATATGGGCGCAGACCACAAATTGGCCAGTAGTAAAATGGTCAGCCTTGTCCCCATGGCCGACAAAACCATTATTTCTGATATACAGGGAAGAGAGGAAAACATCAATACACTCCTAGCTCACTTTGAAGATGGCAGCACCTTATTTTTCCCACTCCAATATACAAAAAACAAAGATAAACATGCTTACTACCAAGTAGCGGATTGGGGAGTTACTTATTCACCTCTCCAAACATTACAGGACTACTCTGACATTCTAGACAAGGTAGTTCCAAGCCTACAAGCGGTTGAATTTCGTTCTGAAAATATGTATACTGCTCTCTCCATTACAGAAAATCAAGAGCAGCAAATGGACCGTCTATATCTAGAAGAACCATTTAACAAAGTTAAGACAAATATTCGTGACTATCTAAAAAAAGCGTTAATAAATGATGAGTCTGTTAAACTAGATGATCCAGAATCAGTCACACAAACCATTCGTACCATCGAAGAGAATAAAGAAATTATCTTACTCAGTTTAGCCTACCTCGATAGATGGTATGATATTGATTACGGAGAAATTAATAGCAAGGAATTAACAATGTTCCATACGGATTTCTTCGGAGGAGAAGCGGATTCACTAGATGCTCTCATAACTTTTGGACAAAATGACTACCAGAGTTACAGTCCGCAAAGAAGTTATTTTTCCTATGCAGAGAACTTTGCATCTGTCACAGACAAGGCTTCCCTGACTGATTTCCTTGAAGCCTATCGAGAAATCTTTTTACCTGAAATGTCTGATAACGATTGGTTCAAACAGACGACAGATGCCTTTATCGTAGAGACTAAATCTACCGTTCTGAGCGATGAAGACAACAGCAGACTAAATGTCTATGAGCGATTAAAAGCTCCTCAAATCCCTGAAGAAGTGATTACGCCTCGTATCCGCGATACCTATCCAAATATGTTACTCCCGCTATTAACAACGAGCGAGGACAATGTTTACATCATTTCAAACCTATCAAATCTCATCTTTAGTTCCTACGATCGTTACATTGATCAATCTCTAAAACTAAGCAATCCCGAAGTCTATCAGGCCGAACTCTCCAAAATAAAAGAACAAATCCTAGCAGATGCCGAGTTGTATCGTGCTCATTACGACATGTGGTACCGTATCCTGCCTGATTATCATAAGCATACCTTACTCTACTTCCAGCCAGTATGGGGAGGACACGGAAATTACGCCTACGACGCCTCTTCTTACGCTTGGAAAGGTGTTTGGTATTCCGATACAGGCAAGCTCACTCCTGAATTTGTTGAGAAAATGCAAAATGACGCTAGCGCTGAGACAACAGCTGCCATTCAAGAGGTTTTCGGTCCTTCTGGAACCTACTTCCTTCCTGAACTCACTTGGGCCGGTGCTTATGCTTGGAGACAGGAAGTCAACTTTGTCATCACCCCATTACTCGGAACAGATGGCGCCGTAACACTCACGCACGAGATGGTTCACGCATTTGATTATGATAAATTCTTACTCGGTCATAACCGAAGAGCTGGTATGCAACTTGAAGCATTTCCTGAAGGAATGTTACAAGCACCAGACCGCGTCGACTATCCAATCATCGGCTTTAATTCTCTATCTGATTATTCAGGTTATACTGGCACTCGCTACCACAATGTTAGTCCTGAACGCTTCCAAAATTCAACAGATTTACAACAATATATGCAGGGCTTATTCGATCTCATCTACACATTAGAATACGCTGAAGGTACAGCTATTTTAAAACAGGATAAAGACACTCAACGCCAATGGTTTCACAAGTTAGAAACGAAAGAAAAATTCATCCCAGGTGCGGAAGAGTATGGACCTTACGGAGTAAACCTTAAACGTGATTTCACAGATGAAGAATGGAATAGCATCGAGCTAAAAACTGTTGATGACCTTGTTGATAATGATGTGACCGTCCGTCGTGAATCTGCAAATCGCATTGAGCGAGACCCTGATAATCCTGAAGAGGTGATGAACAACGGCTATCACAAACTAAGTCTCTTTGCTCCTATCTGGGCTACCGCAACAACCGAGCGTGTTCCTGGTGATCTTTCTTTTCGACGTACAGCATTTGAACTTCTAGCTGAAAAAGGATATGAAAACGGCATGGTACCTTACATGTCTAACCAATACAAACAAGCAGATAGCGATGTCGTTCCTGATTCACTCATCTTTGCCAATATTCTCCCTGAATACAATGGCGATTATAAGACTTTCAAGAAAGCGATGTACCAAGAACGCGTCCAAAAACTTGCTTTCCTAAAACCTGTTACCATCAACTATGATGGGCAGGAGCTCACGGTAGCCAACTATGAGCAATTGCAAGAATTGATGGCTCAAGCTGTCCTAGCCGATATTGCTGCAGGTAATTTTACAACAGAAAATACGAAAGTTTCTGAATTAAAAGGATTGTTACACGATGCCTATCTAAAACTTACCGATGATTATAGAACTAGTATTTTTACAGAATAAGAAAAAAGTTAGGGATTATTTCTAGTCCCTAACTTTTTATATTACTTTTCTGATACCTGTTTTGCCAAAGCAAAGTTTCCAAGAGTTGCAGAACCATTTTCAGCAACAGCTGGCGTCACGATATATTCTTTGACATCTGGTGTTGGGAGATAATCGTTCATCAAACCGACAAACTTCTCACGTACACGATTAAGCATGTGCTCTTGAGCCATAACTCCTCCACCAAATACAATTACTTGTGGGCGATAAAGTAAGGTTGCCTGTACTGCTGCTTGGGCAATGTAGTAAGCCTGCACATCCCAAACGTCTGAATTTAACTCGATCAATTCACCACGAATACCTGTACGGCCTTCAAGAGAAGGACCTGCAGCTAAGCCTTCCAAACACCCATTGTGGAACGGACACATCCCTTTAAATTCATGTTTTACATCGTAAGGGTGTAGGGCAACGTAAGTATGACCCGCTTCGGTATGACCCAAGCCACCGATAAACTCACCATTCTGAATAGCACCTGCACCAATACCTGTACCGATTGTATAGTAAACTAAGCTCTTTACCCCTTTACGAACCAATGTTTCACCAAAAGCTGATGAATTCACATCTGTCGTGAAGTAGAATGGAATGTTAAATTCCTTAGCAATCAGACCAAGTAAATCAATATTTGACCAGTGTGGTTTTGGTGTCGAAGTGATATAACCATAAGTCTGTGAGTTTTGATCAATATCAATTGGACCGAAAGAACCAATCGCAATACCTGCCAAACGATCTTCATAGCGCTTGAAGAATTCAACCGTTCTCTCAATCGTTTCATAAGGAGTTGTCGTTGGAAATTGCGTTTTTTCAACAACTTGAAAGTTCTCATCGCCTACTGCACAAACAAACTTTGTACCACCAGCTTCTAAGCTACCATATAATTTTGTCATTTGATTGTCTCCAAAATTTTTATCACTTTTATTATAACATATAAGCAAACAGAAGAAAAAGGCTGAAAGCCTTTTTCCTGTTAATTATGTAGTAGAGTCGTGCTCTACAAATCGATTTTATATAAGATTACTTAGCTACTTTCAAGAACTCTACACCGTGAGCGATTGTTCCCTCTGCAAGTGGAGATACTTCTGCAAAATCAGCTGTGTTGGTCACGATGATCATGGTTGTATCATCAAGACCTGCTTCAGCAATCTTAGCTGCATCAAATTTAGCAATCGGAGTACCAGCTTTTACTTTATCGCCAGCTGCTACTAATTTTTCAAATCCGTTACCGTTCATTGATACAGTATCAATACCGATGTGAATTAAAAGTTCAGCACCAGACGCTGTTTTCAATCCGTAAGCATGACCTGTTTCAAAAGCAATTGTTACTTCTGCATCTGCTGGAGCGTAAACAACACCCTCAGATGGTTTAACAGCCAAACCTTTACCCATAGCTCCTGATGAGAAGACTGGGTCATTAACATTTTCAAGGGCAACAACATCACCTGAAAGTGGAGATACAAGAGTTTCTTCAGCTACAAGTCCTGTTTCTGCTTCTTCAAGCGTTTCAGCTGTTTCTTGTGCTGAAGCACTAGACTTTTTTACATCTTTCTCCTCATCTTCATAACCGAAGAGGTAAGTAAGAGCAAAACCAAGAGCAAATGATACAGCAACCATAAGGATGTATGGAAGAATTTGACCATTACCTGCGTAAAGTGTCAAACCTGGGATGATAGTAACACCCATACCTGTACCGGCAAGACCAAGAAGAGATGCTACAGCACCACCGATGGCACCAGCAACCAATGAAAGAAGGAATGGTTTGCGGAAACGCAAGTTAACACCGAAGATAGCTGGCTCAGTAATACCGAGGAAGGCAGAAAGAGCTGCTGGGAAAGCAAGAGCTTTCAATTTAGGATTTTTAGTTTTCACACCAACCGCTACTGTAGCAGCACCTTGTGCTGTCATAGCTGCAGTGATGATAGCGTTGAATGGGTTAGCACCAGTGTTTGCTACCAATTGAGCTTCCAAGAAGTTGAAGATATGGTGAACACCTGATACAACGATAACTTGGTGAACACCACCGATAAGGAGACCACCAAGACCCATTGGCAAGTTCAAGATAGCTTGTGTACCAGCCAAGATGTAGTTTTCAACCACGTGGAAGACTGGACCAATGACAAACAAGCCAAGAATAGACATTACAAACAAGGTCACGAATGGCGTTACCAAGAGGTCAAGAACTTCTGGAACAACCTTGCGGACAGCTTTTTCAAATTTAGCACCAATCAAACCGATGATGAAGGCTGGCAATACTGAACCTTGCAAACCTACAACTGGGATGAAACCGAAGAAGATAGTTGGTTTCACATCGCCACCTGATGCTACAACCCAAGCGTTTGGCAACTGACCCGCAATGAGCATCATACCAAGAACGATACCGATTGTTTGGTTACCACCGAATACACGGAAGGTCGACCATACTACCAAGGCTGGCAATACGATGAATGCTGTATCTGTCAAGATTTGTGAGTAAACGTTCAAATCTTCTGGAAGAGTATAACCAAGAGCTCCAAGAAGACCACGAAGACCCATGAAAAGACCAGTTGCTACGATAGCAGGAATGATTGGAACGAATACGTCACCGAAAGTACGGATAGCACGTTGGAAAGCATTGCCTTGTTTAGCAGCTTCAGCTTTTTGTTCACCAGTAGTCGCTGTTGGCAAACCAAGGGCAACCACTTCATCGTAGATTTTGTTTACTGTACCAGTACCAAAGATGATTTGGTATTGACCAGAGTTGAAGAAAGCACCTTGTACTTTTTCGATGTCTTCGACTGTATCCTTGTCGATTTTTCCTTCATCAACAACCATGACACGAAGGCGAGTCGCACAGTGGGCAACACTGCGTACGTTCTCACGTCCACCAAGGGCGTCAATGACTTTTTTTGCAATTTCTGTATTATTCATCTTGCAAAAATCTCCTTATTAAATATTTTTTTATTTTTTGAAAGTGTTTTCAAACTTTCGATGGTTTTATTATATCACTTTTATAAAATATGTCAAACGTTTATCACATTTTTTTTTGAATTTCTTAAAAACATTGTTAAAGCTTGATTTTTTACAAGAAAACGTTTACTATATTAATGAAAAACTAGAAAATTTGGAGAAAATTATGGCATTTACAACAGAGGAGCGTTACAGGGCTTATGCTGACTGGACACCCGAATATATTGAAAAAATAAAGAAGAATACAGAGAGTTCTCCTTGGAGGACAAATTTCCATATTGAAACACCACATGGACTGTTAAATGATCCAAATGGATTTTCTTATTTTAATGGAAAGTGGACGCTTTTTTACCAATACTTCCCATTCGGTGCTGCGCACGGATTAAAATCTTGGGTCCATACAGAGTCAACGGATTTGGTCCATTTTGAAGAAACTGGTACGGTTATGTACCCAGATACACCACTTGATAGCCACGGTGCCTACTCTGGATCTGCCATGGAATTTGGCGATAAGCTCTTCCTCTTCTATACTGGAAATGTCCGCGATGAAAATTGGGTTCGCCATCCATACCAAATCGGTGCCTTAATGGATAAAGATGGTAAGATTGAAAAGATTGATAAAGTCTTGATTGAGCAACCAGAAGATACCACGGACCATTTCCGTGATCCACAAATTTTCAACTATAAAGGGCAATATTACGCTATTGTCGGTGGACAAAATCTGGATAAAAAGGGAATTGTCAAACTTTATAAAGCTGAAAATAACGACTACCTCAACTGGTCCTATGTTGGTGACCTAGATTTTGCCAATGATATGACCGCTTATATGATGGAATGCCCAAATATAGCGTTCGTTGGTGAGCAACCCATCCTTCTCTACTGTCCACAAGGCTTGGACAAAGAGGTATTGGACTATGGCAATATCTATCCAAATATGTATAAGATTGGTCAGAGTTTCGATCCTCAGACAGCTACTATTGTAGAACCGAGCGAATTGATCAATCTGGACTATGGTTTTGAGTGCTATGCAACCCAGGCCTTTAATGCACCAGACGGTCGAACTCTATCTGTTAGCTGGTTGGCTCTTCCAGATGTGGAATACCCAACCGATGCTTATGACTACCAAGGCTGTCTGTCATTGGTTAAAGAATTAACCATCAAGGACGGTAAGCTCTACCAATATCCAGTCGATGCGATTACCAGTCTTCGTAAAGAAGCTCAGCCATTTTCAGCCCAAAAAGAAACCAATAATGTTTACGAATTAGAACTTGATTTTTCAGCGGGCATGAAGCATGAAATCGTATTGTTCGCAAATGAAGAAGAAAAAGGCTTGGTCTTGTCTGTAGACACTGAACAAGGCCGGATTACATTAGACCGTGGCAACTGTGGTCAGCCATTCGCACTCGATTTCGGTACAAGTCGCTCTTGCGAGATTTCTCCAGGAGCTCTTACAGCCAATATCTTCATCGACAAATCTGTCTTTGAAATCTTTATCAATAAAGGAGAGAAAGTATTTTCTGGTCGTGTCTTCCCTGATGCGGATCAGTCTGGTATCGTCATTACGACTGGTAATCCGACCGGAACCTACTACCATTTAGATTATGGTCGCAAAACTAACTGATGTCGCACAGTTAGCTGGGGTCAGCCCAACAACTGTCTCGCGCGTTATCAATAAAAAAGGATACCTATCTGAAAAAACCATTCGCAATGTCGAAGAGGCTATGCGTGAACTAGGCTACAAACCTAATAATTTAGCTCGTAGTTTACAAGGTAAATCCGCAAAATTAGTTGGTCTCATCTTCCCAACAATAAACAATATTTTTTATTCTGAATTGATTAGCCATTTAGAAAAAGAGCTTTTTGATCGAGGCTATAAAACCATTATTTGCAATAGCCAGCACGAGTCCGATAAGGAACGTGAGTATCTGGAAATGTTGGCAGCTAACCAAGTAGATGGGATTATCTCGGGCAGTCACAATCTCGGTATCCAAGACTACGACCGTGTCGTAGCTCCAATTATCGCTTTTGACCGCAACCTCTCTCCTTCCATTCCCATTGTCTCTTCCGATAATTTTGCTGGCGGGGTATTAGCTGCCCAAACCTTACAAAAAGCGGGATGTCACAACCCATTAATGATTACCGGAAACGATGATTCCAATTCACCTACCGGCCTTCGCCAAGTAGGTTTCACATCTATTTTGAACAAAGCCGAAGTTTTTCATATCTCCAGTGATTTCTCACCTGTGCGCAAGGAGATGGAAATCCGAGCCATTCTTGAAAAACAAAAACCAGATGGTATCTTTGTATCTGGCGATGCAACGGCTATGCTGGTATGGAACGTCATTCGTTCATTGAAACTGTCTATTCCAGAAGATATTAAATTGATTGGTTATGATGGAACAAGTTTCATCGAAAACTACTATCCTCAACTGACAACCATCAAGCAACCATTAACCGAAATAGCTCGCCTGCTGGTTGAACTATTAGTTGATAAAATCGAAGGAAAAAAACTGACAAAAACAGACTATATCCTGCCGATTAGCCTACTAGCAGGAGCTAGTATATAAAAAAAGCTGTACCTAATAAAAAAATTAGGTACAGCTTTTTTGTGATACATTCTCTTATTTCTCAAGTAAAAAGAAGCTCATCAGGCTTCTTCTTTAATAAACTGGCTCAAAACTCCATTGACAAACTTAGCTGAAGATTCATCAGAAAATTCTTTAGCCAATTCAATAGCCTCGTTAACAGCAACACGGTCTGGCGTTTCTTCGAAATGTAAGATTTCAAATAGGCCTAGTCGCATGATATTCTTGTCAATCAAGGTTAAACGGTCTAAGGTCCATCCTGCTTTTAATCGGCTAGACAACTCCTTATCCAAGTCATCACGATAGTCTGCGACACCATTGACAAGGTTAAGGAGAAAGAGCGGAATTTCAACTCCTTCTTGCTCTTCCTCTCTATCATAAAGATAAGAAAACTGAGCTGCCTGAACAGGTTCTTGACCAAATTCAAGTGATACGATTGCCTGCAAAGCGCACTTACGCAGGGCATGTCTGTTATTCTTCATCAAGGAAATCCTCTCCGAATAAATCTTTCAATGCTGGTTTTGGTGTTTTATCAGGAACAATGCCGCTGACATGGATATTAACCGCAGCCACTTGAACTTCTGCATAGTTGTAAACTGCTGTCTTGACTGCACGCTGAATGTCCATTGATACGGCAGGAACATTTACACCATATTCTAGATAGACGTAAATATCCGCAGTCACTCGACCTTCCTCGTCAGTTTCAAGATAAACACCTTTATTTAACGATGTTTTTGACCAACTGTCTGCTACACGCTTATTTTGAAGGGAATGTACTCCATCAACTTTCGCTGCAGCAATGCCTGTAATTACTTCAAGGACGCGAGGTGCGATAACAATCTCGCCTTGATATTCTGTTGTCATAGGCTCTCCTTTCTTAAGAGGAAACGATTAAGCACGTGATACGTAAGTTCCTTCAGCTGTGTTGATAACGAGTTTTTGACCTGCTTCGATAAAGTCTGGTACGTTGACTACAAGACCTGTTTCCATCGTAGCTGGTTTACCTGAACCTGTAACAGTCGCACCTTTGATAGATGGTTGTGTTTCTGCAACGACCAATTCAACAGTTGTTGGTACAGTAACACCGATCACTTCTGTTCCGTAGAACTGGATCTTCACATCGGAATTCTCCAAGATATAGAGCAATTCTTCTTTGATAGTCGCTACTGGAATTTCATACTGATCGTAAGTCTCAGTATTCATGAAATAAGCTGTGTCATCCATTTGGTAAAGGTACTGTGCTGGAACTGTTTCGATAATAGCTTGTTCAAATTTTTCATCTGGACGGTAAGTTGTATCGAAGGTTGAACCTGTACGTACATCACGCAATTTCATACGCATGATGGTGTTTCCTTTACCTGGTTTGTGGTGGCTTGCATCCAAAACTTTAATCAATTTACCTTCAGCTTCGAAGGTCATACCTGCTCTAAGTTTACTTGCTTCAATCATTGTATTGAATACCTCTTCAAATTTTATTTATTCGTTTTATTCTACCACAAACTGTCAAATTTCTCAAATGACAATCAATTCCTTGGGTGCTAATGTCAAGACTTCACAACCGTTTTCCGTAATCAATAGGTCATCTTCGATACGGACACCATATTTGTCATCCAAATAGATACCAGGCTCATCCGTCAAGACCATACCTGCCTTGATAGTCTCGTCAGATTTTCCAAAATACGGATATTCATGAATATCCAAGCCGATACCGTGACCGATGCCGTGTGTAAAGTTGGCTCCGTAACCCGCCGCATTGATAATCTCACGAGGAATAGCATCAAACTCGCGGTAGGTGACGCCTTCTTTGGCCTGCTCAATTAAAGCCTTATTGGCACGCAAGACCACATCGTAAATCTCACGCTCTTGATCAGTCACATGACCGATATGGATGGTCCGTGTCATATCGCTGACATAATGCTGGTAATAGCAACCAAAATCCAGCGTCAAGGTCTCACCCGTTTGGATAACCTTTTCAGACGCTCTTCCATGAGGCATAGCAGAGCGGTAGCCAGATGCCACGATGAACTCAAATGATGCCCCTTCTGCACCGAGTTGACGCATGCGGTGGTCAAGGAAATGATTGACGTCCATCTCAGTCGTCTGACCTGGTTTGATAAAGTCAAGAACATCAATAAAAGCCTGATCCGAAATTTGACATGCACGGCGAATGGTCGCAATTTCTTTCTCATCCTTAATCATGCGCAAGTCTTCGATAAAGTTTGACATAGCAACTAGTTGATAACCTTCAAAAATGCTGGTCAGACTTTGATAGAAACCATAGGTCACCTCGCTATCAAAACCAATGGTTTCAAGTCCATCTTCCTTAATCACCTTTGCAATTTCTTCAAGGGCAAAACGGCTCTCGATAATATCAAAACCTTTTACTGATGCCTTGGCTATCAAGGTATAACGCGAATCAGTCACAAACAAGCGACGCTTGCCACTGATGAAGACAGTCGCCTCTGTCCCCCAAAAACCAGTTAGGTAGTAAATATTGTTTTGACCAGTCACCAAGATTCCATCAACAGTTGATTGAGCTAATTTTGCTTCGAATTTTTCAAGTCTTTTTTGCATCCTACACCTCCAATGATTTTTTAACTATTATAGCAGAAAATTATCAATAAGAAAAACTACTGCCAAAAGACAGTAGTCCTATTTTTAACGAGAACGCAGCTCAACAGGCTCCAAGAATATGAGTTGTCCTAGCTTAGCTACACCAGTAATTCTAGCTTTGATATGAAGGTTCTGACCCAACTGAACTGAATCTGTATCATCTACGAGTTTTAAATCATAGAAGTTAACATTTTCAAATTTCATTGGTACTCCAAAATAATTAGAGGTGTTTTCATCAACCCAATCTCCACCTTCAATCAAATAATCAAAGCGAGTATCGTAACTTCCGTGAGGCATAACATGAGCGACATGTCCATCAAATTCGACAATTACCCCCTTATATTTCTCAAAAAATTCCTTGGCCTTTGCTTCATCGGGATTAGATAAAATATAGGCAAAATCTGGATTATCTGGCGTGATTACCTGTGTTTGTTGCTCTGTCTGACTAGTGCTTGTTTCAGTACTTACTTCTTGCTCAGAACTAGAAGATGAACTTTCTAAGCTAGAACTACTCTCTTCACTACTACTTTCCTCAGAATTATTATAGTCTTTAAAAGTATGATAATGAATGGTTATAGGCGTATCCTTTTCAAACAAGTCTCCCTCCGAAAAACTATCCGTCCCCTTTACTGTAATCTTTTCAATCTCCCCATCCTTCGTAAAAATTCCAAAGGTTAAATCTTCAATTTTCTGTGTTGATACATTTTCAAAGCCGGCATCCTCTAATTGTTTTTGAACGGACTGGTAGTCTGCTTCTTCAGGACTTGAACCCACTGGAATTGCAATTTTATTTGTATCTGTTGTTTCGCTACTGCTACCACAGGCTACTAAACAAATACTTACAAAACAGCCTAGACATAAAAATACGAATTTCTTAAACATATGTGCTCCTTTATCTATTGTTAGATATATTTTACTATACACTATTTATTTTTGCAATACATTTAGTAATACAATTTGCAATATTTCATATTGATTTATTTCGCTATACACTTGTTACAAGGAGCAAATAAATGGCATTTAAATTAAAATCAGATAAAAAAGAAACAGAAATCAAAACCATTCGATTTCCGTCAGAGTTGGTAGATAGAATCGAGGAAGCAATCGTAAGAAAGGATGTAAGCTTCTCCAGTTTTGTCATTCAGGCCTGTGACTATGCCTTGAATAATATGGATAAAGAGCAGTAAAAAAGAGCCGACGGCTCTTTTTTACTTACTTCAATTTCATTTTCAGATACTGTCCTGTAAAGCTGGCTGAGTTATCCGCCACTTCTTCTGGTGTTCCTGTCGCGACAACGGTACCGCCACCGACACCGCCTTCTGGTCCCATATCGATAATATGGTCTGCTGTCTTGATGACATCCAGATTGTGCTCGATGACAAGGACAGTGTTGCCGTCATCGACAAAGCGGGCCAAGACCTTGAGCAACTGGGCAATATCCTCAGTATGTAGGCCAGTCGTTGGCTCGTCCAAGATATAGAGGGACTTACCAGTCGACCGCTTGTGGAGTTCAGAAGCCAATTTCATCCGCTGGGCCTCCCCACCTGACAGGGTTGTTGCAGGTTGTCCAAGAGTAACATAACCCAAGCCCACATCTTGAATGGTGCGGAGCTTGCGTTCGATTTTTGGAATGTGTTTGAAGAACTCGACCGCATCATTGACCGTCATATCAAGGACCTGAGCAATATTTTTCTCCTTGTAGTGTACTTCCAAGGTTTCAGAATTATAGCGTTGACCATGGCAGACTTCACATGGGACAAATACGTCTGGAAGGAAGTGCATTTCGATCTTGATGATTCCGTCACCAGAACAAGCTTCACAACGACCACCTTTGACGTTAAAGGAGAAGCGTCCCTTCTTGTAGCCACGGATTTTGGCTTCATTGGTCTGGGCAAAGAGGTCTCGAATATCGTCAAAGACACCTGTGTAAGTGGCTGGGTTGGAACGCGGTGTCCGTCCAATCGGGCTTTGGTCAATATCAATCAGGCGGTCCAAGTGTTCAATTCCTGAAATGGTTTTGAACTTGCCTGGCTTGTCCGAATTGCGATTGAGCTTCTGAGCAATGGCTTTTTTCAAAATGGAGTTGACCAGAGTTGACTTACCAGAGCCAGATACCCCTGTCACCGCAACAAATTTTCCGAGTGGGAAACGAACCGTTACATCTTGCAGGTTGTTTTCCTTGGCACCTGTTACCTCCAGGAAACGACCATTTCCGACACGGCGGTCTAGAGGAACAGGAATTTCACGTTTGCCAGACAGGTACTGGCCTGTAATGGATTTCTTGTTTTTAGCTACTTGGGCAGGTGTTCCAGAAGCCACAATTTCTCCACCGAAGACACCCGCACCTGGGCCAATGTCAATCAACCAGTCCGCCTCACGCATGGTATCCTCATCATGCTCCACCACAATCAAGGTATTGCCCAAATCACGCATTTTCTTAAGACTGGCAATCAGGCGGTCATTGTCCCGCTGGTGCAAACCAATCGATGGCTCATCCAAGATGTAAAGAACACCAGACAGGTTAGAGCCAATCTGAGTCGCCAGACGAATCCGCTGACTCTCACCACCAGAAAGGGTTCCTGCAGCTCGTGAAAGGGTCAGATAGTTGAGACCAACGTTATTGAGGAAGGACAGGCGGTCCTTGATTTCCTTGACAATCGGTGTCGCAATGGTTGCTTCATTTTCAGACAAGGTCAGATTTTCAATGACTTCCAGATGATCCGCCACGGACAAGTCAGACAGCTGCCCGATATGAAGTCCCTGCTCGCCACCAACTTTAACAGAAAGAGCTTGGTCATTGAGACGATAGCCGTGGCAGGTCCCACAGGTCAACTCATTCATGTAAGTCTTCATGACTGTCCGTGTGTAATCACTATTGGTTTCACGGTAGCGGCGGTTAATGTTGGTAATCAAGCCCTCGAATGGAATATCGATGTCTCGGACCCCACCGAACTCATTTTCATAATGGAAATGGAATTCTTTTCCGTCAGAACCGTTGAAAATCAGGTTCTTCTCCTCTTCTGTCAATTCCTCGAAAGGCTTGTCCATGTCCACACCAAAGTGGTTCATAGCTTGCTCCAACATCTGAGGGTAGTAGTTGGAAGAGATTGGATTCCAAGGAGCCAAAGCACCCTCACGCAAGGTCTTGCTGGCATCAGGGACAATCAAATCTGTATCCACTTCCAGCTTCATGCCCAAACCGTCACAGTCGCTACAAGACCCAAAAGGAGCATTAAAAGAGAAGAGGCGAGGCTCCAACTCGGGCACCGTAAAGCCACAAACTGGACAGGCATAGTACTCAGAGAAAAGCAATTCCTTCTCATCCATGGTATCGATGATGACATAACCGTCCGCAATCCGCAAGGCCGCCTCAATGGAGTCAAAAAGCCGCGAGCGAATGCCTTCTTTGATGACAATCCGATCGACCACGACCTCAATGTTGTGAGCCTTGCTCTTGGACAACTCAGGCACTTCTGACACATCATAGACATCGCCATTGACACGGACCCGAACGTAGCCGTCCTTCTGCACCTTTTCAAATATGGTCTTGTGCTGCCCCTTTTTCTTACGAACAATCGGAGCTAAAATCTGCAAACGCTGGCGTTCTGGCAATTCCAAGACCTCATCAACGATTTGTTCCACCGAAGAAGCCGCAATTGCACCATGACCATTGATACAGTAAGGTACCCCGACCCGAGCATAAAGCAGGCGGAGATAGTCATTGATTTCCGTTGCCGTTCCAACCGTCGAACGCGGGTTACGCGAGGTTGTTTTTTGGTCTATGGAAATAGCAGGGCTGAGCCCCTCTATGGAATCCACATCCGGTTTGTCCATGTTGCCCAAGAACTGACGAGCATAGGCAGACAAAGACTCTACATAACGGCGTTGACCTTCGGCATACAAGGTATCAAAAGCCAAACTCGACTTACCAGACCCCGACAAACCAGTCACCACCACCAACTTCTCACGCGGAATGGTCACATCAATATTTTTTAAATTATGGGCACGCGCCCCATGAATCACAATATTTTCTTGCATAACATGATATAAGTGCGTTAAGAAAGCGAGAAGAAAATAGGAAAATGTGACGTCACATCAGTGACAAAACATTTTGTCTTTTTCTCGACGCTTTTAGCACGCATTCGAATCCTTTCTAAGATATAAAGAGCGTCAAATGCACAGTCAAAATAGGAAACTGACGATGTGTCTGAAAGACACAAGGAAGTTTATCTTTTTGACACCGCATTTAGCCCGTGTTCATTTCCTTTCTAAGATACAAAGCCCGTAAAACGCACGGTGAAAAGAGGCGGTAAGTCCGAAATCTGTGATTTCGAAGACGCACCCCCGTCAAGACAACTAGTGCTTTCACAGTTCGAAAACCGAAGAAAGCACAGATGTCTACGACGCAGAAGCCGGTCTCCATGCTGAAACATGAGGCAACTAGTACTTTTTCACACAGCGTTTAGGGCGTGTTCAATTCCTTTCTAATATAAGTGCGTTCACAAGATAACTGGTGACGGTCGATTAACTCCGCGACACCAGACGAAACTGCCTATGGGCAATTCCTATATCTTGTATTAGCTCGATTTTCAAAAAATATCGTTTTGAAAATCTCACGTCAAGAAACCGTATAAAACTCGACGCTTTTAGCACGCATTCAATTCCTTTCTAAAGATACAGAGGGCGTTGTAACAGTCTGGGAGACTGTTACAATCGGGAAATAGGGAAATAGGGAAAACACAGTTTTCCTCATTACACCAACATCATTAGCCCGTGTTCAATTCCTTTCTAAATTATAAGTGCGTTCACAAGATAACTGGTAACGGTCGATTAACTCCGCGACACCAGACGAAACTGCCTATGGCAATTTCTATATCTTGTATTGGCTCGATTTTCAAAAAATATCGTTTTGAAAATCTCACGTCAAGAAACCGTATAAAACTCGACGCTTTTAGCACGCGTTCAAATCCTTTCTTAAGAGGCTATAAGCTATGGTATACGGAACAAGGAAAAGTCCGTACAACTTATTCGCTTAAATGTCTACATATTATATCACAAAATGAAAAAAGGCTCTATTAAAGGTTTTTAAGCATGTCTCCCCGACTATTCCCCGACCTCTGGACAAGGTCTTTTTTATACGCATGTTTACATAATTTTTACACCTTCAAAAATTTTAAAAAGGGAATTTTTTGCACGGAAGAGGGCGGCGGCGTTGATTCCCGAATAACCCCACCCCCGTTCAAAAAAGATGGGGGTATTTTCCTAATTTTCGCCCACCCCCTACCGTGTTATCGTTTGCTAGCGTTATTTTAGCTTTACAGTTATTGTCAAGTTTTACCTGCTTTTACCGCTACTCCAACACCATCAAACGCTTGATTTTACAGCGTTATCCGAACGTTTACAAGCGAATGTTTTAGAATGTATCTACCATTAAAGCGAAAAAAACGAAAGAAAAAAATCGTGATCCAAAATCAAAATCATTGCGCTGCTATCAAAAAAATAAACCTATCCAGATAATGGATAGGTTTTGAAAACCTTGATTTTATGCGGTTTCTGAGCGATTCCCCAAATTTCAAGTTGAAGTTAGCCACCCAAAAGAAATTCACTTGGCGACTTGTAGTCCAAGCATTTTTTAGGGTAGTTGTTAATCCAATTTTCGATAAAAGCGACTTCTTTCGGAGTCGTTTTCTTGGTTCCTTTAGGTAACCATCTCCGAATTAATCGATTATGATTTTCATTTGAACCTCTCTCCCA
>NZ_JAIJZO010000021.1:0-37989 GCF_019754115.1 Streptococcus sp. 2018110
CTAAGAAATTAGTCCAAGATAGTAGAAGCAGAAAGAAAAACACAGACAGTTCGGCTGAATTTCATCAGAATCAGCTTGAATCTATCTGTGTTTTTTATTTACTGGCTAGTTTTTGCCCAGTCTCTTTTTAGTCTACATAAAGTTTGGATTGATTGTTCAACCAACTATAAAGAAGTCCGATAAAGAGACCGCCACCCACGTAGTTTCCTAGTCCAGAAAAGAGGAAATTGCTTAGTACACTTAATAGAGTCATTCCCTCAACTGGTCCACCATTTGCAAAAAAGGCCAGGGAGAAGAGTGAAAAGTTCGCAATGACGTGCTCATATCCCAAGAAAGCAAAGATAAAGATGATGAAAATAACGGAAATGAGACGCCCAGCATCATCTTTGATGCGTAAGAAGGTAAATACGCCGATATTCACAACAATATTAGCAAAGATTCCTTCAATAAACTGGGTAAGAGGTGTTTTTTCTAGTTTTGTCACTGTCGCTTCAAATAGGTAGCTGTGAGCATCAACGTGCTGATAAGGTAGAGTCAGTGAGACCAAGTAACAGACAAGGACAGCACCAACAAAGTTGAAAAGGATACAGGTTGCCAACATCTTGAGGGCTGTTTTAGTAGGAATCGTTTTTCGATGGCTGGCTACTGTCATATACATCATGTTGGATGTTCCAAGTTCGGCATTCATATATAAAATCATGAGTAGCCCCCAACCAAACATCAACCCATAACTAAACTTCCCGAGTCCTTCTGCGACATGGTTGAGTTTGTCTGCTGTATAAAGAGAAATGACAATTCCCAATCCTAAATAAAGACTAGCTAGTATCGATCGTACAGCGTAGGCAGAAAAGCTGTGTTCAAACAAATCTGCTTTTTTCTTAATGCTTTTTTCAATTGTATATAGTAGTGTATCTTGGGTAGCTCCCATCCTAATCTCCTCACTTTATCTACTACTTTTATAGGGTAAACGTTTTCTTTTTGTCGAATGGCTTTACTTTGTTTATTATACTTGATAAAATGGTTGTTGTCCAAAAAAAATTTAACTTTTGAAAGGAAATATAAGAAAAATATGGATGTTACATGGACAGTGAAATATATCACTGAATTTTTAGCGACTGCACTCCTTATTATCATTGGTAATGGTACAGTTGCAAACGTTGATTTAAAAGGCACAAAAGGAAACAACTCTGGTTGGATTCTCATTGCGATTGGCTATGGTTTGGCAGTTATGATGCCAGCATTGATGTTTGGTAACGTTTCTGGTAACCATATCAACCCAGCCTTCACACTTGGTTTGGCTGTTTCAGGTCTCTTCCCTTGGGCTCACGTTGCTCAATACATTGTTGCTCAATTGTTAGGCGCAATGTTTGGTCAGTTAGTGGTTGTAGCAGTTTATAAACCTTACTTCTTGAAAACTGAAAATTCTAACCATATTCTTGGTTCATTCTCAACTATCAGCGCGCTTGACAATGGTACAAAAGAAAGTCGTAAAGCTGCGACAACTAATGGTTTCTTGAATGAGTTCGTTGGTTCATTTGTATTGTTCTTCGGTGCCCTTGCTTTGACCAAACATTTCTTTGGTGCAGAGTTGGTTGGTAAATTGATTGAACAAGGCTATGATAAAACAGTCGCTGAGACAATGACTGCTCCATATACTTCAGGTTCAATTGCAGTTGCTCACTTAGGCATTGGTTTCCTAGTTATGGCACTTGTTGCGGCTCTTGGTGGTCCAACAGGTCCTGGTCTTAACCCAGCACGTGACCTTGGTCCACGTATCGTTCACCATCTCTTGCCAAAATCTGTTCTTGGTGAAAACAAGGCTGATTCAAAATGGTGGTATGCTTGGGTTGGTGTATGTGCTCCAATTATCGCATCAATTGCCGCTGTTGCACTATTCAAATTCTTGTATCTATAATATAGAGAACCCGTTTCGTCGGGTTTTTCTTTTTCTCTTGGCATATCCAATATAAAGTTGTCTGCTCTGCTATTTTCCTAAAAGTTATGCTACAATAAAACTAGAAAAAATCGGAAAAGAGGCTAGAATATGTCAGATGTTATTGCTTTTGGCTTTGGAAGCAGTCGAGCGGAGATGCAGCTCAAGCGACTCAATCGTCATGGAATCATCGCAGGTGCGACAGGTACAGGGAAGACCGTGACCTTGAAGGTTTTGGCGGAGCAGTTAAGTGATGCGGGCATTCCAGTCTTTCTATCGGACATCAAGGGTGATTTGAATAGTTTGGTTGCGGCTAATACCAAGGAGATTGATCCTAGTCGTCTAGAGAAGACTCACTATACAGATTATAGTCCCGTAGCTTATCCAGTTGAGTTGTGGGATGTCTTAGGGGAAAATGGGACTCCTGTCCGCATGACGATTTCAGAGCTGGGACCTGTCTTATTGACACGCTTACTGGGCTTGAATGATACTCAGGAGTCCATCTTGAATATTGTTTTCAGCGTGGCAGATGAGCGTGGTCTTCTCTTGATAGACTTAATGGACCTGCGGGCCATGCTCAATTTTGTGGCTGAAAATGCAGCAGAGCTGAGCCAGTATTATGGAAATATTCCAGCTCGTTCGGTTGGTGCCATCTTGCGTAGCCTGGTTGTTTTGGAGCAACAAGGTGGTAAGATTTTCTTTGGTGAGCCAAGCCTTGACATTGCTGATTTGATGCGTACGGCAGAAGATGGCCGTGGGGTTATTAACGTCCTTCAAGCTACTGAGCTGTTCAATCAACCAACTCTTTATTCGACAGTCCTGCTCAGCCTTTTGTCAGAACTCTATGAAGTGCTGCCTGAGGTGGGCGATTTGGACAAGCCTAAGATGGTCTTCTTCTTTGATGAGGCTCATGTTCTCTTCAAAGATGCTCCAAAAGTTCTTCTTGAAAAAATTGAATTGATTGTCCGTTTGATTCGTTCAAAAGGTGTAGGTGTCTTTTTTGTAACGCAGAATCCGACGGATATTCCTGATAGCGTGGCAGCCCAGCTGGGCAACCGTATCCAGCATGGTCTTCGCGCCTTTACACCAAAAGAGCTCAAAACTGTCGCGACTGTTGCCGAAACTTTCCGTCAAGAAGGTGATAAGGATTTGGCTAAGGTCATTCAGGAGTTGCAGGTGGGGGAAGCTGTTGTGTCTACCCTTCAAGCAGACGGGACGCCAAGCTTTGCGGATCGGGTTTTGATTTATCCACCGAAAAGTATGCTTGGAACGGTGGAGCCGAGTGCCCTCTTGTCTGTCATCAACAACTCTCCTTTGATGGAAAAATATGCTGACGCGATCAACCGTGAATCTGCCCATGAGCAGATTTTGGCCATGACAGAGGCCAAAGAAGCCGAACTCATCAAAAAAGCAGAGCAGGCCGAGGCGGAAAAACAGGCAGAAAAAGAAGCTAAGGCAGCCGCAAAAATGGAAGAAAAAGCCCAGAAAGAAGCAGCAAAAGCAGCTCAAAGAGCCAGTCAGCCAGCCAGTCGCAAAACAGATTCCATGATGGATCGCTTTACCAAGAACCTGATGAGCCAGGTCGGACGGGAAGTTGGGCGCGTGGTGACTCGCGGCATTATGGGCATGTTAAAAGGAAAATAAGATGAGGAACTGGGAAGGAAACTTCTCAGTTTTTTTATTGAAACAAAGTTCTTGCCAGATGCCACAAAATTCGTTAAAATAAGCATAAATCACTAGTTAGTAAGGAGTTGCCATGACTGATCAATTGCAGGCATTATTGAAAGACTATCAGCCCCAGCCATTGGGTGAAAAACGTTCTTATGCAGTCTTCCTGCCCTTAGTCTGGTCCGACAATCAGTGGCAGGTCTTATATGAGATTCGGAGCGAGTCCATTTCTCAACCGGGAGAAGTTTCCTTCCCAGGTGGCGGAATTGATGAAGGCGAGACAGCAGAAGAAGCAGCCATTCGTGAGGTTATCGAAGAACTTGACATTCAACAGGAACAAATTGAGTTGCTGGGGGAAATCGATTATCTAGTTTTTGGTCGCTCGACGATTCGCTGTTTTGTTGGTCGACTTCACTTGGACTGGCAGACCCTTCAACCCAATGATGAAGTGGCTCGATTCTTTACAGTTCCACTGGAAACCTTGCTGAAAACGGCCCCTGTCTATTATCAACTAGATTCACAGATTGTCCCAGATTGTGACTTTCCCTTTGAACGTTTGAGAGGTGGGGTTGACTATCCTTTCAGTCATCACAAACGCTCCGTCCCCTTTTATGAAAATCTACCAGAAAATATCTGGGGAATGACTGCTCAATTTACCCATCGTTTTGTGGAAATAGTGAAAAATAATCTATCGTGAAATGATAGGTTATTTTTTTTGGAGGAAAAACCAGCCTTTGCGATATGTATCAGTGAAAAAATGGAGCCAAAGCTCAACATGAGCAATGTATAGAAAAATACAAAAAAAACAGGTGCGTAGCAGGTAAAAGATAGCTATGACTGGTATACTTTGTACGGTCCATATTTTGAAGTGCCATCATCTATCCAGAAATGCGACAACATTCATGTAAACGCATTCAGTAGATGAGTGGGAAAATGTATAAATCTATATTTTAAGAAGGAGCCAATTATGAGCAAGCAGAAAGTTGTGTCCAGTCTATTATTAAGCACAGTCGTATTAGGGGGATTAGCCTTTTATCCAACGACAACGGTTAAAGCAGAATCGCTAGAAACAGATGTTACATCAGTTAATGTAAGCGATGCTACTAATATACCGGTAGTATCAAATGAAGAGGAAAGCGACTTTTTAGCTGAAGAAGAGCTTGAAGACGACGACGCTTCGGAAGAAGAATTAAATGAGAAAGCCGAAGAGGTTACTGAGCCATCTTTACCTGAAGCGCTTCTCCAACCTCGTGCGGTGATGAGTAATTCTGAAACTAGTGGTATGGAAAAAATTCCGGTAGATGATTCTGTTTCAGAAAAGGTAGTTGAGAAGCCATTAATTCAATCATCGAATGCGGATTCTCCGGATGCTAAGGGACGAGAGAAACTTCAGAAATCAGTAACAATAGACTCGGTGAAATTAGAAGAGAAACAGATTACATGGCGAGTAAATTTTGATACAAGTGAATGGTCTTTTAATCATCGTCGTGGTGGTCTTTATTTTATTCTTCCAAAAGGTTTGGATTTAAAGAGTATTAAAGATAATACTGATAATGAATTAATTAGTCAATTCCCTAATCAAGTCAATAGTTCTAATAATGGTGATAGAGCACCTTTCCGTTTCTTTAATAGAGAAGAAAATAGCGGTAGCTTTAATGATCAATGGGGGTGGTCAGCAGGTCAAGCTAACCCTAATGATATGATTAAAGGGTGGAAAGAAGAAAATCGTTTTTCCAAGATTTATTTCATAGATAATATAACAACAACTACTCAGTTGACCTATACTTTAACTGCCAGTGTAACTGCACCAAATCAGAAATCGTTCCCTGTTGCGGCAGTGATAAAGACGTTTGGGTATAAAAATTGGAGTGGGACAGAGGTTACTTCGCTAGGTGCACGTGAGATTACCCTTGAGAAAGAAAAACCTCTACCACCTAAGGAGGAGCCAAAACCAGAGCCAGAAGCTCCAAACCCAGATAGTGGTATTATCTTGAAACCATTACCAAAACCAGAAGTGCCGCAGACTCCAAAAGAGGAAGAGCCTAAGAAGGAAGAAGAGCCAGGTCAGGAATTACCAAAACCGATGGAACCAAAGGTTGATAAACCAACACCAGAAGTACCACAGGTACCAGACGCTCCAAAAGATGAACCGCAAGTACCATCAATCCCAGAGGAGCAACCAAAAGAGACTCCAAAACCAGAGGTTCCATCAGTACCAGAAGAGCAACCAAAAGAAACTCCAAAACCAGAAGTTCCAAAACAAGAAGATGTCCAACCGGAAGCACCAAAATCTGATAAAGTAGAATCTGATAAACAAATGCCAGAAACTAAGAAACCAGATATGAAGCAACCGAAGACAGACGACATGCCTAAGGAACAAAAACCGAAAGCTGAAGAGCCAAAGGCAGAGCAACCACAAATGGAAGCTCCTAAGAAAGATTCGGAAGCACCAAAATCTGATAAAGCAGAAACTGACAAACCAATGCCAGAAACTAAGAAACCAGATATGAAGCAACCGAAGACAGACGACATGCCTAAGGAACAAAAGCCGAAAGCCGAAGCTCCAAAGGCGGAGCAACCACAAATGGAAGCACCTAAGAAAGATTCGGAAGCACCAAAAACTGGTAAAGCAGAAACTGACAAACCAATGCCAGAAACTAAGCAACCAGATATGAAGCAACCGAAGGCAGACGATATGCCTAAGGAACAAAAACCGAAATCCGAAGAGCCAAATGTGGAGCAACCACAAATGGAAGCTCCTAAGAAAGATTCGGAATCACCAAAATCTGATAAAGTAGAAACTGACAAACCAATGCCAGAAACTAAGCAACCAGATATGAAGCAACCGAAGACAGACGACATGCCTAAGGAACAAAAACCGAAATCCGAAGATCCAAAGGCGGAGCAACCACAAATGGAAGCTCCTAAGAAAGATTCGGAATCACCAAAATCTGATAAAGTAGAAACTGACAAACCAATGCCAGAAACTAAACAACCAGATATGAAGCAACCGAAGGCAGACGACATGCCTAAGGAACAAAAACCGAAATCCGAAGATCCAAAGGCGGAGCAACCACAAATGGAAGCTCCTAAGAAAGATTCGGAAGCACCAAAATCTGGTAAAGCAGAAACTGACAAACCAATGCCAGAAACTAAACAACCAGATATGAAGCAACCGAAGGCAGACGACATGCCTAAGGAACAAAAACCGAAATCCGAAGATCCAAAGGCGGAGCAACCACAAATGGAAGCTCCTAAGAAAGATTCGGAAGCACCAAAAACTGGTAAAGCAGAAACTGACAAACCAATGCCAGAAACTAAACAACCAGATATGAGGCAACCGAAGGCAGACGACATGCCTAAGGAACAAAAACCGAAATCCGAAGATCCAAATGTGGAGCAACCACAAATGGAAGCTCCTAAGAAAGATTCGGAAGCACCAAAAACTGGTAAAGCAGAAACTGACAAACCAATGCCAGAAACTAAACAACCAGATATGAGGCAACCGAAGGCAGATAAACCAGAAGCAGAGAAAACTCAGATGCCACGGACAGAGGGTATGAAGCCTGAAACTAAGGCTTCAATGATGCCAAAAGCAGAGGCATCAAAAGCAACTTTGCCAAATACAGGCGAAGCAAGTAGCGCAATAGGCTGGCTAGGTGGTGCTTTAGCCACTCTTGTCACAGGCTTGTATCTATTCAAAAATAAAAAAGAAGAATAATCATCATTGAATAAGATATGAGAGCTTCCCTCTTCTAAGTTCATAAAAGACTCCAAATCATCGCTGTAGAAGCCTTGGTTTGGAGTCTTTTTGTTAAATATTCTTAAAAAATAACAAAATAGTGCCTCATATGTTCCGACATAGTTTTGTTTCAGTTATGGCAGATAAAAAAGTTAGTTTGAATGTTATCCGAGAATTTGTAGGACATTCCGAGGATAGTAAGGAGATAGAGAAAATTTATCTTCATGTAATGCAGAAAGGAAAACATAAGATTGAACAGGCTATGATAGATTTAGCAGAAATAATTATTTGATATATTTTAATCAGTTAAAATTCAGTTATTTTGTCAAAAACAAAAGAAAAAATCCTTTGAAATAAAAATTTCAAAGGATTTTCTATAGTTTTATTCCTCTTCCTTGTTACATTTTATGCAGTAACTAGGATTTTCAATTCCTATATCGTTTGTGGTCAAATATTCACCACAACTAGCACATTGCCATTCATCATTCATATCCAAAACTCCTAAATTAAGAAAATATGTTGTTGAACATAGACAAATATTGCTTTATTTCACCTCAGTAAAAATCACGTGCTTACGCAATTTTGGTGAGTATTTTTTCAATTGAAGACGGTCTGGAGTGTTACGTTTGTTTTTTGAAGTAAGGTACAAACGCTCACCAGATTCTTTGTGTTCAAGTGTAATATTTACGCGCATGGTATCTCCCTTCTATTATTCAGCTGAAGCAGCCTTAGCGATTTTACGTCCTTTGTAGTATCCTTTCAAAGATACACGGTGTGAACGTGAGTAATCTCCAGTAGTTTCATCAAATTTCACAGTTGGAGCTGCTACTTTATAGTGAGTACGACGTTTGTTTTTCTTCGCTTTTGAAGTGCGACGTGCAGGTACTGCCATTTCTTTCTTCCTCCATTAAATGTCAGGGCTAAGCCCCTTTTAAATCTAAAATAGTGCGTATGACTTTCGTCAACTTTAACAGTATAACAAAAGTTTTTTGTAAAGTAAAGTTACTTGACAGATTTTTTTAAAAATTTTATCAAATTTTATTCACCTAAATTCCCATCTAAAGAAATTTTGCTATAATGTTCAAAAAGACACAAAATTCACTTGACAGCATATATATATAATGGTTATAGGACGAGTTCCAATTATTCAATATGAAGGAGAACTGTATGAAAACAGTTGGGAAGTTTTTTGCGAAAAAGTTGGCTAGCCTCTTAGTCTTGTTGCTGGTTTTGGGTATTGGGATTTTCTGGTTTAGAAATAGTATCTTTGCTTGGTTCCAAGGAACCCATACGGCTCAATATGAGTTTGTCATTAAGAAGTTTGAAGCGGAAAGCAAGCTGGTTGTAGCAGGTGCCGAGGTGGACACGACTGCCAATCAGACCTTTGAAAACAATCAATTAAAAGAATGGCCAGACTGGACAGAACCGATTACCAAGCTCTTTGTAGGACGTGAAATGTCTGTTGATATTCCTGTTCAGACGGAGTTCAAGCTGGTCTTGGAGGGCATTGGTCAGTCAGATGTTCAGATTCAAAACAATACTTTAACCTTCAAGAAACCTGTGCTTGTCGAAGTTGATTCTCAGCAACATGGAGAAATCAAAATCAGCAATAATAGCAATGGTCTGCTGGACAAGGCGGTCGATGTCTTCACTTCTGGACAAAAGGCCCAGGAATTTCTAAATGATAAATCCCAAGAAGCCATTTACAAGACAAGTGAGAAAGTATTGAATGACGCGGAACGCCAAGAAAAAGTAGCGGCCTTTGCAGAAACAGCCTTAGAAAACCTCCTAAATCTCAACTCAGAAGAAAAACTTGAGGTTGAGATTGAAGTGGCCGACTTGAATTTCCAGATTGTAGATAAGAAATAGCTTTTTAAACAAGGTCGTGTCAGTAGGCACGGCTTTTTGTCTGCTCTGCCATTTCCAAAAAAGCCCAAAATATGATAAAATAAAGGACAAGATTTAGAGAAATGAGAAATTCCATGAAACTTCAAAAACCTAAAGGAACACAGGATTTACTACCACAGGATTCTGCCAAATGGCAGTATGTGGAAAACTTTACCCGCAGCATTTTTAAACAGTACAATTACGCTGAGATTCGCACACCGATCTTCGAGCATTATGAGGTGATCAGCCGTTCGGTTGGCGATACAACAGACATTGTGACCAAGGAGATGTACGATTTCTATGACAAGGGAGAGCGCCATATCACCCTCCGTCCAGAAGGGACGGCACCGGTTGTTCGTTCTTATGTAGAAAATAAGCTCTTTGCTCCAGAAGTGCAAAAGCCGGCTAAGTTCTATTACATGGGTCCAATGTTCCGCTATGAGCGTCCGCAGGCAGGTCGTCTCCGTCAGTTCCACCAGATTGGTGTGGAGTGCTTTGGTTCCAATAACCCAGCGACAGACGTGGAAACCATTGCTATGGCCTATCACTTCTTTGAAGAGTTGGGAATCAAGGACATCCGCCTCCACCTCAACAGTCTGGGCAATCCAGAGAGTCGTGCTGCTTATCGTCAGGCCTTGATTGACTACCTGACACCGCTCAAGGCCCAGCTTTCCAAGGATAGCCAGCGCCGTCTAGAAGAAAACCCCTTGCGTGTGTTGGATTCCAAGGAAAAAGAAGACAAGGTCGCAGTGGAAAATGCACCGTCCATCTTGGACTATCTGGATGAAGAAAGTACTGCTCACTTTGAAGCGGTTAAGACTATGTTGGACAGCTTAGGCATTGCTTATGTGATTGACACCAACATGGTGCGTGGTTTGGACTACTATAATCATACTATTTTCGAGTTTATGACCGAGGTAGGTGGTAATGACCTGACCATCTGTGCCGGCGGTCGTTACGACGGTTTGGTGTCCTATTTCGGTGGACCAGAAACGCCAGCCTTCGGCTTTGGCATGGGGATTGAGCGCCTCATCCTAGTCCTTGAAAAGCAAGGCATCGAGCTCCCTCTCGACACCCAGCTAGATGTCTACATCGCAGTTTTAGGTCAGGAGGCCAATGGCGGAGCGCTCGAGTTGGTTCAAGCCATCCGCAAGCAAGGCTTCCGAGCAGAGCGAGATTACCTTGACCGCAAGCTTAAGGCTCAGTTTAAATCAGCAGATGTTTTTGGCGCTAAGGCCATCATTACCCTAGGTGGTAGCGAAATCGAATCTGGACAGGTTGTGGTGAAAAATAACCAGACAAGAAGTCAAGTTGAAACAAGCTTGGAAGCACTCAAAACAGATTTTGCAAGTATTTTAGAAGAATTGGAGAAGCAGTAGTCTAGGCTGCTTCTTTTTTATTTTAGAAAGCAAAAAAGAAGCGATTGGATAATCACTTCTTGAAAATAGTGGAGAACGCATTAGTGTGAGTGGCAGAAGTCTAAGACCATGCGACCTTGGATAGTTCCTGCTGCCATTTCATCAAAGACTGCTTCGGCATCTTCGACAGGACGTTTTTGAACGACTGGAACAACTAGTCCCATAGCACCGAAGTGGAAGGCCTCTTCTAAATCTTTACGAGTACCCACCAGTGAGCCGACCACTTTGATACCGTCTAGCACAGTCTTCACGATACTGAGGTCCATGTATTCAGATGGAAGTCCTACAGCTACTACATATCCACCAGCACGAACACTGTCAATAGCTTGGTTGAAGGCTACTTTGGAAACAGCTGTTACAACAGTAGAGTGTACACCGCCACCAGTAATTTCTTTAATGTATCCAGGAACATCTTCTACTTCAAGTCCGTTGATTGTCACATCTGCACCAACTTCTTTGGCGAGTTCCAATTTATCATTATTGATGTCTACGGCGATAACATGAGCGTTGAAGACTTTTTTAGCGTATTGTACAGCAAGGTTTCCGAGTCCACCAGCACCATAGATAGCAATCCATTGACCTGGTTCCAAGTGAGCTTCTTTAATCGCTTTGTAGCAAGTAACGCCAGCACAAGTGATCGAACTTGCTTGAGCTGGATCAAGACCTTCTGGAACTTTTACTGCATAGTCTGCTGTTACAATACATTGCTCAGCCATACCACCGTCAACAGAGTAGCCTGCATTTTTTACGGTACGGCAGAGAGTTTCGCGACCGGTTGTACAATATTCACACATACCACAGCCTTGGAAGAACCAAGCAACGCTGACACGATCACCGACTTTTAAGCTAGTCACATCTGGAGCAATTTCAGTCACAATACCGATACCTTCGTGACCAAGAACGCGACCAGGAACCTTACCAAAATCACCATTGGCAACGTGGAGGTCAGTGTGACAAACACCACAGTACTCAATTTGGACCAAAGCCTCACCAGCTTCGAGTGGACGAAGTTCCTTATCGACAACGACAACACCAGTAGATTCTGGATTTACAACGACTGCTTTCATAAGCAGACCTCCTGTTTTAATATTTTATGTACATTTTTGGATGTGTTAATATAGTTGTTTTATATTGTTAAGAATATCACAATGTGGACAAAAATGCAAGAGTAGAAAAGAAGGGACAAATGAATAAGAAATTGAAAATTATCACGTAATTACTACAATATTTTCAAAAAAATCTATTTACTTGGAAGCGTTTTCTTGGTAAACTAGTATCGTAAATGTTAGAGAAAGAATAAATGATAAAGATTTGTCTTACTTTATGTATTTTTTGACCAAACAAAGCAGAAACAAATCTGAATATTTTCTGAAAACAAGAAAAAGTAAGCGTTTTCTATAACAAAACAGAAAAAATGTGAAAAAATTAACAATTTCTCTTTACAAATAAAATAAAAAATAGTAGAATAACATTGTGAAAAAGTTAACAAATAGTTAACAAGTATATTTGGAGGAACACAATGGCTGATAAAAAAGTAGTATCACCAGAAGAAAAGTTGGTAGAAGCGCGCAAGCACGTCGATGAGCTTG
Source organism: Streptococcus sp. 2018110 (assembly GCF_019754115.1). Lineage (NCBI taxonomy): Bacteria > Bacillati > Bacillota > Bacilli > Lactobacillales > Streptococcaceae > Streptococcus > Streptococcus sp. 2018110. The sequence continues at coordinate 12,238 of NZ_JAIJZO010000021.1, forward strand.
TTCAAAAAGGTTTGGTTGCTCTTGATGAGTTCCGTAAACTTGGTCAAGAAGAAGTAGACTATATTGTAGCGAAAGCTTCGGTTGCAGCCCTTGATAAACACGGTGAATTGGCAATGCACGCCTTTGAAGAAACCAAGCGTGGTGTATTCGAAGACAAGGCTACTAAGAACTTGTTTGCCTGTGAGCACGTTGTCAATAACATGCGCCACACGAAAACTGTTGGTGTTATCGAAGAAGATGAAGTGACAGGTTTGACTTTGATTGCTGAGCCGGTCGGTGTTGTTTGTGGTATCACACCAACAACAAACCCAACTTCTACAGCAATCTTTAAATCATTGATTGCCTTGAAGACACGCAATCCAATCGTCTTTGCCTTCCACCCATCTGCACAAGAATCTTCAGCCCATGCAGCTCGTGTTGTCTATGAAGCAGCTGTAGCAGCTGGTGCCCCTGAAAACTGTATCCAGTGGGTAACAAAACCATCTATGGAAGCAACGTCTGAGTTGATGAAACATGATGGTATTGCAACAATCCTTGCAACTGGTGGTAACGCAATGGTGCGTGCAGCTTACTCTTGTGGTAAACCTGCCCTTGGTGTAGGTGCAGGTAACGTTCCAGCCTATGTTGAAAAATCAGCAAACATCCGTCAGGCAGCACATGACATCGTTATGTCTAAGTCATTTGACAACGGTATGGTCTGTGCGTCAGAACAAGCAGTTATCATTGATAAAGAAGTTTACGATGAGTTTGTAGCAGAATTCAAGTCTTACAAAACTTACTTCGTTAATAAGAAAGAAAAAGCTCTTCTTGAAGAATACTGCTTCGGTGTGAAAGCTAACAGCAAAAACTGTGCAGAAGGTAAATTGAACGCAGACATCGTTGGTCGCCCAGCTGCATGGATTGCTGAGCAGGCTGGCTTCTCAGTACCAGAAGGTACAAACATCTTGGCAGCTGAGGTTGCTGAAATCGGTGAAAAAGAGCCATTGACTCGTGAGAAATTGTCACCTGTTATTGCCGTCTTGAAAGTTGATGGTCGTGCAGAAGGTCTTGAAGCGGCTCGCCAAATGGTTGAATTCCACGGTCTCGGTCACTCTGCAGCTATTCATACGGAAGACGCAGAATTGGCGAAAGAGTTTGGTACAATCGTACGTGCTATCCGTGTTATTTGGAACTCTCCATCTACTTTCGGTGGTATCGGTGATGTTTACAACGCATTCTTGCCATCATTGACACTTGGTTGTGGTTCTTACGGACGCAACTCAATCAGTGATAACGTAAGTGCTATGAACTTGCTCAACATCAAGAAAGTAGGAAGACGTAGAAATAATATGCAATGGTTTAAAGTTCCTTCTAAAACATACTTCGAACGTGATTCTATCCAATATCTCCAAAAATGTCGTGACGTTGAACGTGTCATGATCGTTACAGACCGTGCCATGGTAGAACTTGGATTCCTAGATCGTATCATCGAACAATTGGACCTTCGTCGTAATAAAGTTGTTTACCAAATCTTCTCAGACGTTGAGCCAGATCCAGACATCACAACAGTTTATAAAGGTACAGAATTGATGCGTACCTTCAAACCAGATACAATCATCGCACTCGGTGGTGGTTCCCCAATGGATGCTGCCAAAGTTATGTGGCTCTTCTACGAACAACCAACAGTTGATTTCCATGACCTAGTTCAAAAATTCATGGATATCCGTAAACGTGCCTTCAAGTTCCCAGAACTTGGTAAGAAATCTAAGTTTATCGCGATTCCAACTACATCAGGTACAGGTTCAGAAGTAACACCGTTCGCCGTAATCTCTGATAAAGCAAACAACCGTAAATACCCAATCGCTGACTACTCATTGACACCAACTGTGGCAATCGTTGACCCAGCACTCGTATTGACAGTACCTGCACACGTTACAGCAGATACTGGTATGGACGTATTGACTCACGCTACAGAAGCATACGTTTCAACAGTAGCAAACGACTTTACAGATGGTTTAGCACTTCAAGCTATCAAACTAGTATTTGAAAACCTTGAAAGCTCAGTGAAGAATGCTGACTTTGTATCACGTGAGAAAATGCACAACGCATCAACTATGGCAGGTATGGCCTTCGCCAACGCATTCCTAGGTATTTCTCACTCAATGGCTCATAAGATTGGTGGACGTTTCCATACTGTTCACGGTCGTACAAACGCTATCTTGCTTCCATACGTTATCCGCTACAACGGTACTCGTCCAGCTAAAACAGCTACATGGCCTAAGTACAACTACTATAAAGCAGATGAAAAATACCAAGACATCGCTCGTCTTCTAGGCTTGCCATGTTCAACACCAGAAGAAGCTGTTGCTGCATACGCACAAGCAGTTTACGACCTCGGTGAACGCATCGGTATCCAAATGAACTTGAAAGCACAAGGTATCGACGAGAAAGAACTCAAAGAACACTCTCGCGAATTGGCTCTTCTTGCCTACGAAGATCAATGTACACCAGCTAACCCACGTCTAGCAATGGTTGACCACATGCAAGAAATCATCGAAGACGCCTACTACGGTTATAAAGAACGTCCAGGTCGCATCAAGTAAGGATTTTCGTCACGATACATCGTTAAAGCTCCTTGCCTAACTTTAGTTATGCCTACGTCGCTTTGCCTTGTCTCGTTTGGAAAATCATCTCTTGATGATTTAGCTTCGCCTTCGTCAATCTGCCTAGAAAGACTTAGGGCTAGAATTTTTTCGGCGTCAAGTCAGTATACTGAGCCTTGCTCAGTTGAACGGAGTATGATTTATAGGTAAATTGCCTCCAAATATCGTAAGACAATCCTCTATTGAAAAATAGGGGATTGTTTGTTTAGAAATAATGGTGGAAATCCTGAAAAAAGCGAAAGTGGTTGGAAAGTTAGGGTTTAGCCGAGAAAAAGAGACTTTTCTATCTATCTTTCACAATTTTCTGTCAATTTATGGTAGAATAGAAAAAATAGATTTTTTATGAGGGATACCATGACATTAGTATATCAATCAACACGCGATGCTAAAAATACTTTATCGGCTAGTCAGGCGATTTTACAAGGCTTGGCGACCGACGGTGGTTTGTTTACACCGATTTCGATTCCAACAGTTGACTTGGATTTTTCTGTTCTTAAAGATGCTTCTTATCAAGAAGTTGCCAAGTTGATTTTATCGGCTTTCTTGGACGATTTTACGGCAGACGAGCTGGACTACTGTATTAACAATGCCTACGACAGCAAGTTTGACACGTCAGTTATTGCCCCAGTTGTCAAGCTAAAAGGTCAGTACAACCTGGAGCTCTTCCGTGGCTCAACCATTGCCTTTAAGGACATGGCTCTGTCCATCCTGCCTTACTTGATGACAACTGCGGCTAAAAAGCACGGTTTGGAAAATGAGATTGTCATCTTGACCGCGACTTCAGGCGATACAGGCAAGGCAGCCATGGCTGGTTTTGCGGACGTTCCTGGCACGCAAATCATCGTTTTCTACCCACGCGACGGGGTGTCTAAGGTCCAAGAATCGCAGATGACCACGCAGACAGGGGCTAATACCCACGTGGTGGCCATTGACGGAAACTTTGACGATGCCCAAACCAACGTCAAGCACATGTTCAATGATGAGGCTCTTCGTGCCAAATTGGCGGCGAAGAAACTCCAGTTTTCATCAGCCAACTCCATGAACATCGGTCGCTTGGTGCCACAGATTGTTTACTATGTCTATGCCTACGCTCAGTTGGTTAAGACTGGTGAGATTGCGGCGGGAGACAAGGTCAACTTCACCGTTCCGACAGGCAACTTCGGTAACATCTTGGCGGCTTACTACGCTAAGCAGATCGGTCTGCCAGTTGGCAAACTCATCTGTGCATCCAACGACAACAATGTCCTAACCGACTTCTTCTCGACGGGCGTTTACGACAAGAACCGTACCTTCCGCGTGACCACCAGTCCGTCCATGGATATCTTGGTGTCTTCTAACTTGGAGCGGTTGATTTTCCACCTCTTTGGCAATGACGCTGCAAAAACAGCTGAGCTGATGGAAGCTTTGAACACAGCTGGTCAGTATGACATTCAAGGAGCTGACGCGGACATCTTATCTCTCTTTGCTGCCGCCTTTGCGACAGAAGAAGAAACCGCTGCGGAAATCAAGCGTGTCTATGAGGAGTCCGACTACATTGAAGATCCACATACGGCTGTTGCCTCAGCTGTCTATAAACAGTATGTGGAGCAAACAGGAGACCAAACTCCGACAGTGATTGCTTCTACAGCAAGTCCGTACAAGTTCCCAGTAGTTGCGGTTGAAGCGGTGACAGGTCAATCAGGCTTGACTGATTTCGAGGCCCTTGCCAAACTGCATGAGATTTCAGGTGTAGCCCTGCCACCAGCTGTGGACGGCTTGGAAACGGCACCTGTCCGCCACAATACCGTCGTTGCAGCTGCAGATATGCAGGCTGAAGTAGAGCGTTACTTGGGTGTTTAATATCAATTTATTTTATGACAAACTGCTCATCTTGAGTGGTTTGTTTTTTATTCTTATTAAAATTAAAATTTACAGACAATTCAAAGAATGATATACTATATGGGAATATGTTTGAGTGAGGTGAACTATGGCACAAGAGCAGGAGAAAATCTCCAGAGAAAAGAAAAAAGCCCTCTTGAAGCGGCTCAAAGAACGCATCAAGCCCAAGATGAAGCTGGTCTATTTGGCAGCCTTTCTATCCTGGGTACAATTTTTGATGCGGATTATTTCCTTCTATCTGATTGCTAAGGGCTTTGTGACCTACTATGAGGGTGGGCAGGTTGATTTAGTACAGTTTGTCCTTATCTTGCTGGGGCTCAATGCCTTTGGTTATGGTGTGGCCCTGATTGCCAAGCGTTTGCAGGGCTTGGGCTCCCAGTTTGCTCGGGATTCGCTCAAGCAGTCTTTCTTTGAGGCTCTCTTGGCCAAGGATGGTCAGTTTGCATCAAAAGCGACAGCGGCAGATGTCTTTAACATCGCTTCGCAAGGGATTGACAGTCTGGATACCTACTATTCCTACTACATGGCTTCTTCCTTGCGGACCCAGTTCAACTGTGCGACTGTTCTCTTGCTGGTCTTTCTGATTTTCCCGCTAGGTGCAGTCATTTTCATCCTGGCCCTGCCTCTGATTCCCATTTCCATTATCGCTATGCAGAAGCGGTCCAAGCGGATCATGAATCGCTACTGGGGCTCCTACATGGATGTGGGCAATCTTTTCCTGGACGACCTCAAGGGGCTCAACACCCTCTATTCCTATCAGGCGGACGCGGCTTATGAAAAGACCTTCAATGAGCAGGCGGAGGACTTCCGCGATGCGACCATGGAGTTGCTCAGCTTCCAGCTGCAAGCGGTGGGCTACATGGATGCGGTCATGTATCTGGGGATTGGTCTGTCTGGTTTTGTGGCGGTCAATAGCCTAGCGACAGGCAATCTTTCCCTCTTTAGTATGCTCTTCTTTGTCCTCATTGCGACGGAGTTTTTTGCACCCATACGGGAGCAGGGCTACGGTATGCACTTGGTCATGATGAATACCAAGATGGCGGATCGCATTTTTGGTTTCCTGGACAGCATGACAGCGGAGCAGGAAATCGATGCTGCCCATCTGCCTGTTTTTGACAGTCTGAAACTGGAAAATATGGCCTTTGCCTACGGAGAAAAGCCAGTCCTAGAAGATATTTCCATGACCATGACGGCTGGAAAGGTCTATGCCTTGGCCGGTGAGTCAGGTCAGGGGAAAACGACCTTGGCCCAGTTGCTCTTGCGACGTTTGCGAGCGGATAAGGGAGCGATTTACTTGGGTGAGCAGGAGATTTCTTCTGTCAGCCAGTTGTCTCTGAATGAGCAGGTCCTCTGTGTGTCGGGTCAGTCAACCTTGCTCAACCAGTCGATTTATGAGAATTTACGCATGGCTGGTGATTGGACCAAGGAGGACATCTTGGCTTGGGCAGATCAGCATGGAGTCTTGCAGTTTGTTAAGCATCTGCCGGACGGTTTGGATACGATTGTGGGCGATGACGGTGCTTTCTTGTCACCGGGTCAACGCCAGCAGGTCATCTGTGCCCGTGCGGTTTTGGCCAAACGCTCGCTCTATATCTTTGACGAGGTGACTTCTAGCGTCGATCAGGACAATGAAGGCTTGATTTACGATTTGATTAACCTGGTTGCAAAAGATGCCATTGTCATTATTATTACCCATAAGATGAAGCAGGTGGAGCAGGCAGATGATATTCTCTTCTTGTCTGCGGAGGGGGCTGTGACAGGCAACCATGCCACGCTTTATCAGACTAGCTCGGCCTATCGTCAGCTGGTCGATCAACAAAGAGAATTGGAGGAAGCCGTTTATGGATAAGAAAGAAATGCCGACGCGGGTGCTGATTCCGAGACTCTTGGGCTCAATGAAGCATCTCTTGCCACGGATTGCGGTGGCGGTTTGCTTTGCGGTCTTGGGACAGGTGGTGACCATTGTGATTCCAGTAACCCTGGTCTACCTGGCTTTTGATGCTCTTGCTGGCAATCCCGCTCCGCTATGGACTTTGGGAACCCTAGTCATTCTGGCTCTTCTGCGTGGGGCCTTCCGCTATGGCGAGCACTACTTCGGTCACTATGTGGCCTTTCATACCCTGGCTGCCTACCGCCGTCTGATTTTTGCGAAATTGCGGGCCCTGGCTCCTGGGAAATTGGACCGGCAGGACAGTGCTAGCCTGCTCAAGATGATTGGGGAGGACATTGAGGCCTTGGAGGTTTTCTTTGCCCATACCATTGCTCCGATTTGTACAGGGATTTTGGTGGCTCTTGGCTTGACGGTCTATTTTGGTCTATCCAGCTGGGGCTTGGCCCTTATAGCCTTGGTAACCTATGCCCTTCTGGCTATTGCTATTCCAAATCGATTTGCTCAGCAGTTGCAACCCTTGCTCAAGGAACAAAATGCCAGTCGCAAGGGCTATGTTTCCTACTTTATTGAAAGTCTTAAGAGTATGAAGGACCTCATGCAATTCCAGCAGACAGATGCTCGTTTTGCCACTCTGACGCAGAAAAGTCAAGAGGTCAATGGTCAGGAGCGAAAGGTTGCCCAGACCAACTTTATGCAGTATGCTGTGTCATTCTTAGTGGTAGGTCTGTCTATCATGGGCTTTGCCTGGTTGACCTTCGACTTGGTAGGCAGTCAGAGCTTGGACTTGGCAACTGGAGTGGCCCTCCTGGTTTCCTTTACCAGTTCCTTTGCTCCCTTCTTAGAGCTCAGTCGTCTGCCTCTTGGTTTCAAGCGGGCTATGAATGCTGGTCGGAACATCTATGCTCTTTTGGATGAAAAAGAAGCAGAGCGAACAGGTGACTTGGTTGAGGTCAGCGTGACGGATATTGCTATTGAGCAAGTGGACTTCGATTATGATGACCGAGAAACAGGGCTCTATCGCAATCTGTCTGTCCAGTTTGAACAGGGGGGCATCATTGGTCTGGTCGGTGAGTCCGGTGCAGGAAAATCCACCTTGATGAAATTGATCATGCGGTGGTATGACTGGCAGCAAGGTCAAATCCGCCTGTCTGGCTTGGATAGTCGGAAAGTGGACAAGGCTCATTTGCAGGGCTCCTTTGCCTATGTGCCTCAGGTACCGCAAATCTTCCGCCAGACCATTCGAGAAAATCTTGTCTTGGGGCGGACGGATGTGTCAGACGAAACCATCATGGACTTGGCAGAAAAATGCCACATGAAAGAACGGATTTTGGCACCACCGCAGGGCTTGGATACGATTGTGGAAGCCAGTGACTTTTCCGCAGGAGAAGGACAACGCATGGAACTCATGCGGGCCCTGCTCAAAAACGCGGACTGCTATATCTTTGATGAGCCGACCAGCAACTTGGATTCGCTCAATGAAGCTCGTTTTATCCAGCTGGTCAAGGCACACTGTCAGGGCATGGTCTTCTTGATTTCCCATAGAAGCTCGACCATGGCTTGTGCAGATACCATTTTCCGCTTGGAAGACGGACAATTAGTAAAGGAAAAGTAAATGAAGAAATTACAAGTAAAAGATCTGATGGTAACAGGGGCTTTTGCTGCCCTCTACTTTGTTTGTGTTGGTCTAGGAACCTTGTTGAGCTTGGTTTTTGATCGTTCGGGTAATATGATGTATGCACCTGCTGGAGCAGCCCTTTTGGCAGGACCTGTTTATATGTTATTGGTAGCCAAGGTTGGTAAATTTGGTTCAATTAGTCTAGTTGGAGCGGTAATGGCCTGTTTCTTTTTCCTATCAGGCTATATGACAGCGGCCTTTCTCCCAAGCTTGACCTTTGGTTTTTTGGCAGAAATGGTAGCGAAGTCAGGTCATTATAAACAAAAATGGGCCAATCTTCTTAGCTATATCATTTTCTCTTTTGGAAACCTGGGACCGATTATTCTTATGTGGTTCATGCGAGATGCCTATGAGGCCAATCTTTTGGCACGTGGAAAATCAGCAGAATACATCGCTCGTGTCATGCTTGATTTCACTCCAGAGAATGTGCTATGGTTGTCAACGACCATTATCTTAACAGCTCTTATCAGTGGTCTGTTTGGTCAATATATGCTTCAGCGCTATTTTAAACAATCAGGTTATCTTTCATGAAATTAGATGCTCGTACAAAAATTATTCTCGTCTTCTTCATTAGTTTTACCTATGGGATGCGTCTTACAATACTAGAAAATGCAGTGCTGGTCTTAGGTCTTAGCCTGCTTTTCTGGTTTTCTGGAAAGCGGAAAATGGCTATAATGAGTCCGACAGCCTATGCTATGTTTTGTCTGATGTCCTATATCACATTTTTACCAGCATGGCTGACGCATTTGTTGCTTGTATTGACCTATACATGGCCTCCGCTTTTGGCAGGACATCTATTGCTGATGACGACAAGTGGTTACGAACTCATTCATGGCTTACGGAAATGGCGCTTACCAGAGGTATTTCTTTTGACGTTGGGAGTAATGTTTCGTTTCCTGCCTGCCATTAAACAGGATGCTCGTACGATTTGTGCCTCTTTGAAGGTTAGAGGAATTTTTTTACGGAAGAGAGATGTGGTTTGTAAGCCACTCCAGTACATGGAGTTTTTCTTGGTTCCCTTGATGATGTCTCTCTTGCGAACAGCTCAGGAATTGACAGTAGCCAGTCTGACAAAAGGTTTGGCTGTATCTACAAAATCACCTGCATATATTCGGTCGTCTTGGACCGTGCTAGATTGGAGTCTTTGCTTATGTTGTCTCGTTTTTCTGATTCTCGTCCGGCTGTGACGGTAAAAAATGTAGCATTAACTTATTCAGGGGCAGATAAACCAGCCTTGCAGATAGAGAATCTGACCATTCCAGAAGGCCAGTGTGTTGTTTTATGTGGGCAGAGTGGCTCTGGGAAGTCTAGTTTTCTCAAGGTACTGAATGGTTTGACGCCAGAATATTATCCTGCTCAGCTTTCGGGACAAATTTTCTTAGGGAACTTGGATTTACAAAAATCTAGTCTGGAAGAAACATCTCGGCACATTGCTTCAGTCTTTCAGCATCCGTCTACTCAATTTTTTCATAGTCAGGTCTTGCAGGAATTGGTTTTCCCTTGTGAAAATCAGGGTTTGGCAAGAGAAGAAATCGAGAATCGCCTGGCTTGGGTTATGGAATTATTTGGTTTGGCTTCTCTTAGTCAGCGAACGATTTCCAGTCTATCAGGTGGTCAGCAACAACGTCTAGCCTTGGCCGTTGCAGCCATGCAAGGGACAGATGTCTTGGTTTTAGATGAGCCGACTGCCAACCTAGATCAGGAAGGGATTGCGATTGTACAGGACATCTTGAAAACTTTAAAAAGCCAAGGAAAGACCATCATTATTGCCGAGCATAGACTGTCTTATCTCAGTCAGTTGGCAGATCGCTATTTATATTTTCAAGATGGGCAAGTGGTGACGGATTATCTAGCAGATGAGTTTTTAAGTCGGACAGAAGAATGCCGTCAGGATATGGGGCTGCGTTGTTATGACTCGGAGCCTTATGGGCGGGCAATAGCGGAGCTGGCGGACCAGTTTGTTAATGATAAAGAGGGTTTACTTGTTGAAAATTTATCGGTAAGTCAGAAAGAGAATACTCTCTACGAGATTGAAAAACTTTGCTTGGCACCAGGACAGGTGGTGGGTTTAGTTGGATCGAATGGTTCTGGAAAAACAAGCCTTGCTCGTTATCTGGTCGGTTTAGCGGAAGATAAGAAGAGTAGGATTTCTTGGCAAGGTCAAACCTTGTCTGGTCGCCAGAGATTGGAAAAAACAGCCTTTGTTATGCAGGATGTTCGCCTCCAACTATTTGCGGAAAGTGTTAAGCGAGAACTTACTCTTGGAAGGAAAAATAGAGCTGTCGATGAACGTTTGGTAGCTCGTTTTGGTCTATCGGACTTGTTGGAGAGGCATCCGGTCAGTTTATCGGGTGGTGAACAACAGCGCGTGATGATAGTGGCCAGCTTACTGGCAGATAAGGAAATTTTCATTTTTGATGAACCGACGAGCGGCTTGGATTTGAGACGAATGCAACAAGTTGCTTCCGCTTTAGTAGACTTAAAAATGAAGAATAAGTTGGTTTTGTTAATTTCTCACGATGAAGAGCTATTGAATCTTGTTTGTGATAAAATAGTAGATATTAAACAGTTGAAATAGAGATTATGAACAAACAAACCTATAAAGAAATTTTAACCATTGCCTTTCCAGCCATGGGGGAAAACCTTCTCCAGATGTTAATGGGGGTAGTAGACTCTTATCTAGTAGCCAGTATTGGCATCGTAGCTTTGTCTGGAGTTTCCCTTGCTAATAATATTTTAGCCGTCTATCAGGCGGTTTTTATTGCCCTAGCAGCAGCGGTGTCTTCTCGTTTGGCTCAGAATTTGGGTGAAGAGGACTCAGAAGGCATTGGAGGAACTGCTAGTGAAAGTGTCAAGTTTACAGTTTTTATCGGTCTTCTTTTAGGGATTTTTTCAGTTCTGGCAGGTCCAATAGTACTTACTAGCTTGGGAGCAGAGTTAGAAGTGGTACAGGCTGGCGGTCTTTATTTGATATTGGTTGGTGGGGGAGCGCTTTTTTTGGGACTTATGACAAGTTTGAGTGCAATCTTACGAACCTTGGGGGAACCACGTTTTCCTATGTATATCAGCCTGCTTTCTAACATTTTAAATGCACTATTTTCAGCATTTGCAGTCTTTGTGCTTCATGCAGGTGTAGCTGGGGTTGCGATTGGAACGGTATTATCGCGATTGATTGGTTGTAGCCTGCTTTGGTCTCGCTTACCAATTTCTTTAAAACCATGGACCTGGTCCTTTGATAAAGAACTGCTTAGACTTGCCCTGCCAGCAACTGGTGAACGGTTGATGATGCGGGTGGGAGATGTGGTAGTCGTAGCTTTGATTACCAGCTTAGGAACAGCGACGGTAGCTGGAAATGCGATTGGAGAAACCCTGACGCAGTTTAATTATATGCCGGCTTTAGGGATTGCTACCGCGACAATCATCCTTACAGCGAAACACAGACAGGATAAGGCTATGGTCCGACATATTTTTCGAACAAGCTTTGGCCTTTCTTTGCTGTTTATGTTTTTGGTGGCTGGTGTGACTTATTTTGCGGGGCCTTTCCTAATCGGTCTTTATACTAAGGATATTCAAGCAGCACAAGCTAGTCAAACAGTATTATTTTATGCCATGTTGGGAGTTCCCTTTACAGCTGGTACTCTTATTTTGACAGCTCTGTGGCAAGGTTTAGGAAATGCTAGATTACCCTTTTATGCCACAACTATCGGTATGTGGCTAGTGCGGATTGGCATAGCTTATTTACTTGTAACATTTTTTAAAATCGGTTTGTCAGCCATTTGGATTGCAACGATTTTAGATAATGCCTTCCGAGCAGGGGTGCTATTTTTTCAGTATAGGTATTCAAAACAAGAATCAATTTAAGATAAGGCTAAGAAAATTTTCAGTTTCTTTTAAGTTAGTAGCTATATACTATATTCAAGCTAGAAATAGCGAACAACTTTACTGAATAGTATTCAGTATCGTCATCCGTAAGAGCTAAAGCTCAAACGGCTGGCATATCTTTTTCATATAATCTCCTAGAGAACAGTCGGCCGCGGTCGGCTGTTTTCGTGCTTCGGCGCATTTTGGAAGTTTGTTTAGTTTATATTCGTCCATCTTTTCACCTAAAGGTGTCCTTATCTATGTTAACAGACTTTTCGAACTAAAATCTTCTTCAGGTTTTTATATCTAGTTAAATCTGTAAAGTGAATTTTTCTCTTTATATAGATTTTTAGTAAAATAATACACTGAACAACAAAATATAATTCAAAAATATTATAAAAATTATAAAATATACAAAAAAAGTAATTGATTTTTTAGAATGAGTATATTATACTGTATTTAGTTGATCAGCTAAAAAAATTAGAAGGGAGAAAACTATGTCTGATTTGCGTCAATTACAAACATTATCTGTTAAGAGTAGTTTCGTAGACAGTACAGGAGCTACAGCACAGGGGTCTTGTGTATTTGCTAGTTGTAATACAACTACTAGAGAACAGTAGTGAAGGTGCGTCTTTTTCATAATTTGTTAATGTTGAACACTGCATAATTTTTATATTATGCAGTGTTCAATGTTATTTTATATGGTGGTGTAAAAATGCAAGAAAATATGGCGATTCATTGGTATGCTTCATCGAATAGAACAAATTTTTATATTATGAGTAATCAAGTTGCTACGGAAGAATCTTTTTTAAAGCTACTCTCATACAATTTAGATGATGTAAGTGTATATACGAAAAAACCTTGGATTTTTTTGAAGTTTTCTCAATCTACTTCTGAAGGACGAACGGCAGGATGGAAGATCCATGTGTCAGCAACTATGGAGAATTATCTTGAAATATTTAATATAGTGTGTAGGTATTGCATTAAAAATAAAATTGATTTCAAATTCCTTGCAAATGAAAAATTTTTGAAAGAAATTAATAGTAAAGAAGTATCTAGACTTTCAGCGGGAAAATTTATTGTAGTTTATCCAAAAGAATCTGAGTTCTGGACAGTAATTCAAGATATTTCAGATTTAACAATAATGTATGATGGACCGGAAGTATTGACTGATTATAGATATTCTTCATCGAAAATAATTTATTATAGATATGGGGAGATTGACCCTATAAGAAGAATAAATACTTATGGTGTGGTTGAGACATACATTTTAGATAATGAAGCTAATTTTGTAAAAGACGAAAAGTTTCCTTATCCATTTACACCGGATTGGATTAAAAAAATATCTTTAGAAGATGATAGTAATGAAGAATCTTTGTTACTAAAGAAATATATTCCTATGCAAGCAATAAAGTTTTCTTCATCAGGAGGTGTATACGAAGTTACTGAGGTGAATTCACGAAAAATTTTTGTAATGAAAGAGGCTCGAAAGTTCACTGGACAAGATAATACCAAATTTTATTCTACGGATAGGTTAAAAAGAGAATTCTCTTTTTTGAAATTATTGGAGAGGACAGATTTTGTTCCACAAGTATTTGAAGTAATAGAAGAAAAAGGGAATAGTTACTTAATTGAAGAAAAACTAGAAGGGACAAATTTAAGAGAATATATTTATCTGCATAATCCATTATTAACAAATGAAAAAGATGTCAAAAAAATTGAAGACTATTTTAAAAACTGTTTAATAATATTCAATAATATAATTGCAGGAATAGGCAGAATTAATGATTTAGGTATTTATGTACAGGATTTGTCCGAGACGAATATCATTGTGAACTTTGAAACAAATGAGCCGACTGTTAAATTGATTGATTTAGAATATGCGATTTTGAAAAAAGAATTAAATGGTATAACCAATATTCAAACCCCAGGATTCTCCTATATTGGAGAAGTTGAAGGTATAGATATTTATAAAGTTCACATTATTGGAATATGTATGATATTCCCAATACAAAACATGTTTGAATTTAACCGTGCCAATGTTTTCAAAAGTATCCAGTATTTAAAAAATATAATTAATAATAAGTACGCTCAGAAAATGCTGAATCAAATAGAAAAGTATATTAAATCATTTGATGGTGCAACAAATATATGTAAAGTTTATCCCGATGATGTCAGTCAGCAGTTAGATCAGATAATAAATTGTATACTAGAAAGTTATTGTGTTTTAGAAGTAGACCATAAAAAAATTTTTTTCCCAGCAGATCCGCAAGTTTATAATACAAATCCCTATAGCATTGCTCACGGGGGGCTAGGTGTTTTGTATTCGTTACGACGAATTTCTGATGGAAAAGAAAGAACGATAATAACCGAAATTCAAAATATTAGTAACGATATTATTAATACTACATATGGGGCGTTATTTAATGATTGTATTGATATTTCGAGTGGATTAATGATTGGAGAATTGAGTTTTGTATACTTTCTCATGTGTGAGAACAAAAAATTAGAAGCATGGAATATTTTTAATAGAAGTTTCAAAACATTAAAAAATAGTGATAATACGGGGATATATTATGGTATTTCTGGATTGGTTATTTTAGGGGCATACTTTGGATTTGAAGGATGTTCCGAAACAGTGTTCTCAGAGTTACAAGAATTGTTGCTGGAAAGACGGCTAGAAACAGATGTAGTAGGATTGTATGAGGGGGAATCAGGTGTTGCATTAATATATTTGGTGATGTATATGGTTACAAACGATAGACGTTATTTAGATATTGGAGAGAGTCATGTAGCAAATATTTTGATGTATGTGTATGAAAACTCACATGGAAACCTCACTGTAGATCGAGTTGGGAAAAATAATTCTGGAAATAAGATTGAGTCTCCGTTCTTATACAATGGTTTGTCAGGAATCGGATATATGTTGTTTTACTATTATAAAGTAACTAAAAATGACGAATACTCAAACGTGTTAAACAATATTTGTTTGAGTTTAGATTATGATATCCATTATTTTGCTACTCTGATGCGTGGATTGGCAGGGATAACTGATTTATTAATTACTTGTTTACAAGAGGGAGTATTGTGTGATGAAGTCTCAGAAAGAACATCAAAAGTAGTTGATCAGCAAATCAAGACTTTGAAGCTTTTTGAACAGAGAGATGAGAGTGAGATATTATTTGGATACTTAGGTGAAGGAAATTTAAAAATTTCCCATGATTTACATTCAGGTAGTAGTGGAATAGCGCTCGTCTTATATAGATACGTAAAATATAAGCAAGGTGTGCAAACAGCACCTTCAGAATTTGCTTTATATTTACTTGATGAAATCTTTAGAAAATGGAGAACGGGTTATGAAATTAAAACAGGTATGGAGAATATTGCCTAAGTTTAAAATCTGCTTACTCTTGCTTGCATTGGTAGGAGCGAGTTTTGACGGTATTATTATGTCTCAAGTTATTTCGAGAGTTAGTCAATTTAGCTCGGAATCAACTGTAAAAGATGTTTTACTATTCGCCGGTTGCAGTATATTGTTCTATTTATTGATTCAATTATCAGATTTATTTGTTTCAATAATAAAAAACGATTTACTAAAAAATCTGAATAAAAAGTATAAGATGGAGCTGTTAAACTATCTTGGCAATAAGGGAAATGCATTAGATGTTACAGAGTCTCTTGCGGTATTAACAGTAGATTTAAAATTAGTAGAAGATAAATATTTTTCCGTTCTTTTTGATTGCTTATACTACAGTCTTTTAGGGGCAGTTTCATTGATATATCTTGTCTATCTAAGTCCTGCAATTTCTGTATTATTTATTATTTTCTCATTTCTTCCAATGTTGCCAGCCATACTATTTAGCAACTATCTAGGAACAGCAACAGAGCACTTTACAAAGTCGAATGAGAAATTTATTCGTAGCATAAAAGATATTTTTCAAGGTTTTTCGGTTCTATGGACATATGGTGCGAATCGTAAGTTTTTAGGGATGGCTGAAACAGTTGTCAATGACTTAGAAAATAGTAATGAGGCATTAAATAATAAACACAGCATAGTTAATCTCGTTTCTTCCATGCTATCGTGGTTGAGTTATATTGTTCCAATAACTGTAGCATTAGTATTTGTAACCCAAGGGAAACTAGATGCTAGTATTGTTATCGCTTTATTTTTAGCCAGCGACCGTGTTATTTATCCATTTAGAAATGTTTCGAACTATTTACGAATGATACAATCAACGGAGCCAACTCGAAAAAAATTAGAGAAAATGTTACAGGATTCTCAGCAACAGGAAGTGTCTGAAAATCATATTGATGAATCAATATTGACGCCTGAGATTCATTTTTCAGGAGTAGCCATTGGACATGGAGCAGCAATTATCAAAAATTTTAATGCTACAGTCCCGTATGGTCGTAAAATACTTATTAGAGGAGCTTCAGGAAGTGGAAAGACGACCTTACTAGATAGCATACAGGGTGTACTGCAACCGTTGGAAGGGGAAATATCTGTATTAAATCATCAGAAAAAAATAAGTAATCCTAGCATTCAAATGGCAAGAATCCAACAATCACCCTACTATTTTGAGGCAAGCTTAAAAGAGAATCTCCTAATGGCACTTGAATCAGTCCGTGAGGAGGAGTTGTTAGCTTTGCTTTCAGAACTGGGGTTGGTAGAAGAGCTAGGTGAGGATTGTTTAGAGAAATATTATGGTGAAAATGGGGCGCAGTTATCAGGAGGACAAAAACAACGTATTGAGATTGCCAGAGCCCTCCTTCATAATAAGAAAATCTTGTTAGTTGATGAGGGGACATCAGCAATTGATAAACAATCCTCAGCCCTCATTCGTAAAAAACTTGCCAATTTACCAATTACAATCTTTGAGGTTGCTCATCACTATTCAGAGTCGGATTTAGGCCTATACGATGAAATATGGGAAATTCAACCGAATAGTGGTACAATAGAGAAAATACTATAAATTGGAATGTGAATTGTGAAAGAAAAAATTGCTAGTCTTATTAAGCGGACCCGTTTGGAGAAAGGATTTAGTCAAAAAGAACTGTCTGAGGGTATTTGTGCTCAAGCAGTTATTAGTAAAATTGAAAAAGCTGAGGTTTCTCCGTCAGTCGAATTATTTTTTAAGCTCGTCAAAAAATTAGACATTGATTCGAGTGTGATATTGGAATTGTTTCAACTAAAGAAGAGTACAGAAGAATCTATTCTTACGGATGAATTGAAATCCATTCTTTACCGAAGAGAGTATGATACATTAGAATATTTTTTGCAGTTTATTTCAAAAGATTCTGTATCTCCGATTCAAAGTCTATATATACAATATCTTAACGGGGTATTGTTATTTGGGAAATACAAAAAGTCAAATGAGGCTTTAGAGATTTTGGAAGGGTTGCTGCCTACTTTGGTTGAAAATGCTAATCTATATTTACGAGTTGGTATTGCTATTGCAGGAATATATTCGGAGTTAGAAGAGTATGCAACATCAATGAACCAATATGAAAGTCTCATTCATCACTATCATGAGTCAAATGATTGGGAGTTGAAAGTATTATTTCAATACGGATATTCTAGAATTTTGTACCTGTGTAACAAGTTTGAAAAAGCCTTGGTTTATAATGCAGAATCACTAGAATTATTAAAGAGTCGAAACACCCTATTTATGCTAGGTAATACTTTGTTAATGAGAGCCAACATATTAGCAAAACGCTCCATTATTTCAGAAGCAATTGATATGGTCAAAAAATCAATAGTTGTTTATGACTTAGAAGGCGACGAGCTCTTAAAAAATTTAGCTCAGTCATTCTTTATAGATTTATTGGAACAGGAGTCGCAAGATGAAAAAGAAATTAATTAAATTTAGTGTATTATTGCTTACATATGTGATTTTATTTGGAGATAAGATTCCACCAGTAATACTAAGTTAAAATTTGGAATCAGTTTAGATGATGATAAAACACCTAAATTCCTCAGAATAAGTCGGAATTAGGTGTTTTTGATTGGTATAAAAAGATGAGAAGTACTAACAGTTCCGAGTATCTAGGTTGTATTTAACTTTTTAGATACGATAATATAAAAAATTGTATGAATTTTACAGTTCAGTGTACTGTAAGAGGTTTGAGCCTTGAAACTCAAAGTAAAGAGGAATATCCAGCCTCATTTTGCGGTCGGCTGTTTTCGTGTTTTTGCGTACTTTTCAAGTTTGTCTAATTTATATTCCATACTCTTTTCACCTAAAGGTGTCCCTATCTCTAAGTCGCAAGCGACAAAGAGCTAGGTATCATATAATCTCCTAGAGAACAGTCGACTGCGGTCGGCTGTTTTCGTGTGTTTTATTCTTATGTAAAAGTGGTATAATAGTAGTGATTGTATA
Organism: Streptococcus sp. 2018110; assembly: GCF_019754115.1. Taxonomy (NCBI): domain Bacteria; kingdom Bacillati; phylum Bacillota; class Bacilli; order Lactobacillales; family Streptococcaceae; genus Streptococcus; species Streptococcus sp. 2018110. The sequence continues at coordinate 30,565 of NZ_JAIJZO010000021.1, forward strand.
AGGAGAAAAGTATGTCGGTAGTAGGAAAAGCAAATGGGAAAATCATTTTGATGGGAGAGCATGCGGTGGTCTATGGGCAACCAGCAATTGCTATGCCTTTTTCTGCTGTTGAAATTATTGCTCAGGTAACTGCTCAAGGGGAAGCGCTGACTGTTGCTTGTGACTTCTATGAAGGCTTAGTTCACAAGATGCCAAAAATCTGGGAAAGCCTCAAGCATGCCATCCGTTTCTCGCTCTATCGTATCGGAGCACCGACAGACCCAGCTATTCATATCGAGATTAGTTCCACCATTCCTGCCGAGCGTGGCATGGGCTCCAGTGCAGCCGTGGCAGTTGCAGTGGCACGCGCCCTCTTTGCCTACTATGAAAAAGAACTGACCGACAGCGAACTCTGGGACATCGTCCAATCTTCGGAAAAAATTGCTCACGGGAATCCATCAGGCATAGATGTGGCGACCACCAGCGGCAAGTCCCCCGTCTTCTATATCAAGCACCAGCCCATCGAACCCTTGGAGCTGAAACTCCGTGCCCACTTGGTAGTGGCTGATACAGGCGTAACGGGAAACACCTTAGAAGCCATTTCAGACGTGGCGGATTTGTTGGAGAAAAAGCCAGAGGCTATCAAGCTAGTAGAAGAACTGGGCAACTTGACCCGACAGGCCAAGGAAGATTTAGCCACAGACCAGGCAGAGCTTCTAGGCAGCAGAATGAACCAAGCTCATGCCCTCCTGCAAAAATTAGGCGTGTCTGATCCTAGCCTGGATAAGCTAGTCAGCCTTGCCCAAGAAAATGGAGCTCTCGGAGCCAAATTAACTGGTGGTGGTCGAGGAGGCTGCATGATTGCCCTGGCAAGAACAGCCCAGGATGCCCAAAATCTTGCACACATCCTTGACCAAGCAGGTGCCTGCCAAACCTGGATACAGTACTTAGGAGAAATCAATGACTAAACAAACAGGCATAGCCCGTGCCCATACTAATATTGCCTTGATTAAATACTGGGGAAAACGCGATAAGGAATTATTCCTACCTATGAATTCCAGTTTATCCCTGACCCTTGACGCATTTTATACTGATACCAAGGTCGTTTTTGACCCAGAATTAACTGCGGATGAGTTCTATCTCAACGGAATCTTACAAAAAGAAAAAGAAATTTTAAAAATTTCTCAATTTTTGGATTTGTTTTGCGAATATATAGGTGAAAGGGCATTTGCCCGAGTGGAAAGTCTAAATTTTGTTCCGACTGCGGCTGGTTTGGCCAGCTCAGCATCAGCTTTCGCAGCACTTGCACTGGCAACCGCAACTGCCTTGGATTTAGATTTGTCACCAGCCACCCTATCAACCCTTGCTCGCAGGGGTTCTGGCTCTAGCACACGTAGCCTATTCGGTGGATTTGTCGAGTGGGATATGGGAACGGGTTCGGAAGATTCTATGGCTCATCCCATTGACGATGCCGATTGGGATATTGCCATGGTCGTCTTAGCCGTCAATACTGGACCGAAAAAAATTGCCAGCCGAGAGGGAATGGACCATACGGTTGCCACCTCACCATTTTACGCAGCCTGGGTAGAAACCGCCAAACAAGACTTGGTGGACATCAAGGCAGCTATTGCCAACCGTGATTTTGAAAAACTTGGTCAGATTACGGAACACAACGGTATGAAAATGCATGCAACAACTCTTTCTGCCAATCCGCCATTTACTTATTGGTCTGCCGATAGCCTAGTGGCCCAAGAGGCAGTCCGTCAGGTTCGTGAGGAAAGTGGCTTATCAGCCTACATGACCATGGATGCAGGACCGAATGTCAAGGTCCTCTGCCGAGCAAGTCAAATGGATGAGCTAGTAGCTGAATTGGCCAAAGTCTTCCCAAGAGAGAAAATCATTACCAGCAAGCCTGGTCCTGCTGCCTACGTCCTCAGCGAAGACGAGTGGCAGGCTTCGCAAGCAGCGTTTGAAAAGGGCTTGTAGCATGAAAGTACAAGTAAAGATACCTGGAAAACTCTTTCTAGCAGGGGAATACGCAGTCGTCGAGGCAGGCTATCCTGCAGTGATTGCGGCCCTTGACCAATACTTGACTGTCACCATTGAAACGAGTGACCGAGGCCTTCTTCATTCCAGCCAGCAAGCAGACCTCTATCTGACCTGGGAGCGTCAGGAAGGTGTCGTTCATGTCCTAGGTGACCATCCTTATGCTCTGATTGAGACAGCCATGCAGGTGACAGAAGCCTATCTGACAGCCAAAGGTCAGTCCTGTCAAGCAACCTACAGCCTAGCGGTCCAATCTGACCTGGATGACCAGACTTCAGGTGCCAAGTATGGCTTGGGGTCGTCAGGGGCAGTGACGGTTGCGACGGTCAAGGCCCTGCTGACCTACTACGGTCACCGACCAGATGACCTGCTGACCTACAAGCTGGCAGCTCTGGCCCAGACCAAGCTAGGTATGACGGGTTCCTTCGGAGATTTGGCGGCTTCCAGTTTTGGTGGCTTGATTGCCTATCATTCCCTGGACCGTTCTTGGCTTTTAGGGAAAATGGCAGAGCTGTCCCTGCTTAATCTGGTGGAAAGTGATTGGCAGGGTTTGTCCATCAGCCCTATCCAGCTACCAGAATGCTCAGACCTCTTGGTTGGTTGGACAGGGTCGGCGGCTTCGACAGATCGATTGGTTTCCCAGATGGAAAGCCAAAAAAGTCAGGCAGAAAAAGAGCACATTCATAGCCAGTTTCTAGCCGACTCCAAGACCTGTGTAGAGCAGTTGATAGTAGCTTGTCAGACAAATGACTCAGCGTCAGCAAGACAGGCCATTACTCAGAACCGCAAGCTCTTACAAGACTTGGCGAGAGGAATGGGCTTGGTCATTGAAACGCCTCGACTGAGCCAACTCTGTGACCTGGCCCAGACTTATGGAGCGGTGGCCAAATCATCTGGTGCAGGCGGTGGTGACTGCGGCATTTGCTTGGTAGACAGTACGGAACAAAAAGTAGCGATTGAGAAGGCTTGGCAACAAGCCGGCATTCTTCCACTCCAACTAAAGATCACAAGTAGAGAATAAGGAGAACCCTATGTTTTATCTAGGAGAATTTGGTTTAGACCGCAAGGATCAACACGTTGGCTTGGCCAACCAGCAATATAGTGCCACACCGGCCAAGGACTTTACGGAGACCTTGTTTGTCCATCATTCCCTACCTCAGACCAAGGTGGATGAAGTGGATATTTCGACCAGTGTAGCTGGTTTGGACTTTGCCTTTCCTTTCTTCATCAATGCCATGACCGGTGGAAGCAAGAAGACGCGGGAAATCAATCGTCTCTTGGGAATTATGGGGCATTTTGGGAAGATTGCTCTAGCTTCAGGTTCGGTTAGTGCGGCGATCAAGGATCCGTCTGTTGCGGAAACCTTCTCCGTTATGCGTCGGGAAAATCCTTATGGCATTATTTTTGCCAATCTAGGTGCCCACCACAGTGTTGAGAACGCCAAGCGAGCGGTGGATTTGTTGGAGGCCAATGCCATCCAAATCCATGTCAATGCACCCCAGGAGATTGTCATGCCTGAGGGAGACCGTGATTTTACCATGTGGTTGAAGAATATTGAAAACTTGGTGCGGGAGATGGAAGTACCGGTCATCGTCAAGGAAGTTGGTTTTGGCATGAGCCGAGAAACGGTTGCCCAGCTGGCTTCTGTCGGTGTCAAGACCATTGATGTGTCTGGTACTGGGGGGACGGATTTCGCCAAGATTGAAAATGCCCGTCGGACCTTCAATGATTATACCTATCTAGAAGGTTGGGGGCAGTCAACTGTGACATCCTTGGTGGAAGCTATGTCTGTTCCTGAAGAAGTTCGTCCAAGTCTGATTGCATCTGGTGGTATTAAGACGCCACTAGATATTGTCAAATCATTGGCCCTCGGTGCAGACCTTGTTGGTATGTCCAATCATTTCCTTCAGTATGTCAAGGATGGTAAGGGGCATCGTTTTGATGACGGCCTGCAGGCTATTAAAACCTTCCAATGGCAGATGGCAGAAATCATGACCATGCTGGGTGCTAAGAACATTGCGGAACTCCGTCAGAAAGATTTGGTCTTGGCTCCAAATGTACAAAACTGGTGCGAAGCGCGTGGGATTGACTGGAAAGCCTATGCCCGTCGGTCACAATTGGTAAAATAAGCATTAAAGAAAGAACTATCTCAAAACTACATTTCGTAGTTACGAGATAGTTCTTTTATTTTCATGAACAGCTAATATATAGAAAGGGATGTTAACGGTTATTATTCAATAACAGAAACTGGAATTCCGTTTGGATCAAATAGTTTGGCTTTCATATCCATTGTAAACGGAGTAATTGTTGCTTTGCTACACATTGGAGAACCTTGACAATTTGGGACATCTGCAACACCAGTGACTACTCCGATAATCTCTCCATTGTAAAAAACAGGAGAACCAGAGTTTTGCTCAGCTACATAGAAATCAACGGTTAAAGTACCGTCTTCTTCAACACGCAGCACGGTACCTTGTGTTTTTGTCAAATCTCCTTTGAAATAGCGAGAGTAGCCGACAGTGCTAATTGTTTTTCCGACAAGATATTGTAAATCGTTATGAACAGTAAGGTGTACTCCACTAGTATCAAGAGGAACAGATGCGGGCTCGCTTACCTTGATTAAGCCAACATCGTTTTTAAAGTTTTGAAAACCTGCATAGCCAGACATTGGTTTAAATGGATTTCCTGAGAAGACGGATTTCTTAAAAGCTTTAAAAGCTACAGGATGACTAGCAGCATTTGTTTCCGCAGTTGCACTCTGTGTAGAATTAAGACTACCATGACGATCAGTCATGCAATGACCGGCGGTTAAGAGATAATTATCTCCAATGTAAGTTCCTGTACATCTCATAACACCGTTCTCTGTCTTATCTATATTCAGGGCATAAATTAAGTTGTTCGGACTGATTACCTTTTCTTCTGTTGTAAGTGGTTCGCGTATAGTGTTAGCTATAGCCTTTGTAGGGGATATATATGAGAAGCACAATAATATTGTTGCAACAATCATTGCTAATTTTTTAGACATACATTTCTCCTTTTTATAACATAAATAACCCTCTCTTCATTAAATATTAGCTGATACCTTTCGTAAATTATTATATTGCTATATTTTTTGAAAGTCAATCAAAAAGAGGTAATCGTTTAAAGAAAATAAGTCAATTTTTACATCAGAATTTATAGTTTTGTTATTGTAATAATTAATGGATATTACAATATTCATTTTTTGGGTAGTTATAGATGAATTTGGGAAAATATACTGTATATTTTAGAGTTTATTCATTGTTTAATCCATCTCTGGCTGATAAATATACGCAAGGATTCATTTAACAAATATATTTTGACAAATCTTAGGGAGCTAAAATAGAATAAAAATTCAAAAATATTCAAGCAAGCAAAATATAATATAATGAAATGTTTTTGTGTTACTTTATTAAAATGCGAATGAAATAGTATCCTTACTGAAAGAATGTTCAAAATTAGCTAATTGGGATATTTTTCTATTCAAAAAAACACATAAAAAACAAAATGAATATGAGCCTTTTTGATTGACGAATTCCAAGATAACTTATATAATCAGCTTATAGATTTTCGCTTTATTATATGAGGTGAATGTCAAAAAATTTAGGGGAGAATTTAGACATATGTTTAAAGATCAATCAAAAAAGATGATCAAGAAACAGGAGTATTTCTCATTGCGCAAATTTAAGCGTGGACTTGCTTCTGTTACTGTAGGTGCGACGCTATTTATGGCAGGCGCAGCGGTGGAATCATTTGTTGCACCACAAGTAGTTGTTTATGCAGCGGAGGAAACTTATTCTGCAAACAGTAAATGGACTTTTACGGACAACATTCCGACAAGCAATCCCAACGTTAACCCACAGATGACAGCGTGGGACTATACGCCACACACGACTGGTCAGGCAACTGTTACTAAAGAAGATGGTTCAACAGTAACAGTAACGGCTGCTATCGTACCGACAAACGGTAACGGAGTAGGTATTAGCTACCTTGTACCAGGTGATGATCAATCATATTATAAAGCTACTGCAGAAATGTTGGCGGGAAATCCAAATCCTGCAACTATTCCAGCGATGGGGGTTTACCTTCAACCATCTCCTGTAACTCCGGGAACAAGCTTGGCTGATAAGTTGAATTACAATGGTGTGGTTGAGAATGCTGAGTTAACCTTGACTTTTAGCGAAGAGGTGACTAATCCAATCATCGACCTTTCAGGTGTTGGTGGTAGCGGTAAAGCAATTGTTGATGATACTACCGGTAGAGTATATGTTGCTAAGGGATCATTTAACAGTACCAACTTCGAGCTGATTACACCTGGTGTTAAGTTAGAGCAATTAACAGGGACAAACTTGACAGTTACGGATACTACTCTTCAAGTAACTGAAAAAAATACTTATGATAAGGCAGTTGTTGGTACGGATGATTTGTACCTTGGCGACTACCGTCTTCCAGACATGGTACCAGCCGGTACAGGTTCTGTTCGCTTGGTAGGTACCTTTAAACAAGTAACGTTCAAGCTTTATCATCAATCAACACCATTCTCACAATATCCTACTGCAACTTATCAAACTTCACCACTCTTCTTTGATAATAATACTATTGGAGATGGTGTCAATGGTTTGAACAAATTCTGGTCGGATAGTGTTAGAGAAGTAAGTGACTCAACGACAAACGCGGACCTTCTTCGTTTCTCAGTTCGTTTGAGCAATACTAAGTACGGTTCAGTAGTTGTTAACTATGTCGATACTGAAGGTAACGTAATCGGTACTGAGTTCAAAGACACTACAAACCAAGCGGTAGGTACAGCCTACGATACAACGGCTGACTCTGGTACAGTCGCATCAGATAAAACAACAGAGCGTCCAGCAGTGATTACCAAAGACGGTAAGACATACAAGTTGGTTGCAAAAGATACAACTGCAACAGTTGGTACGGTAAAAGCTGACGGTAGCTTGTCTGAAAATGCTGGAAGCTTTACATTTGGTACAGATACACCAACAGGTACAGTTGCTGAAGGTACTAAATCAATCACTTACGTATATGAAGAAGTGAAAGGTTCAGTTATCGTTGATTACGTTGATACAGACGGAAACAAGATCGGTACACAGTTTGTTGATACTGCCAATGTAGCACCTGGTACTGCTTACAATACAGCAAACGATACAGGTACAAAAGCTTCAACAGACACTTCAGAGCGTCCATCTGTGATTACCAAAGATGGTAAGACTTACAAATTAGTCCCTGCTGGTGACTATAATGTAGGTACTGTTGGAACAGATGGAAACTTGACAGCAACAACTAAAGATTTGGGAACAGATGCAGTTTCAGGTGAAGTTGCAGAAGGTACGAAGAAAGTTACTTATGTCTATGAAGAAGTGAAAA
>NZ_JAIJZO010000022.1:0-32677 GCF_019754115.1 Streptococcus sp. 2018110
CATTAAGGGTGTTGAAGGCGAGTTTTATCCTGTCAAACGTGATAATTTTGATAAAGTTTATGATATTATCGGTGAGATTTAGAATCTAGCCAATTTCATTTTAACTTAGAAGCAGGTCACTAAGTGGTTTGCTTTTTTATTTGGTCTCACGTGTAAAAATGTTCGGAAAAACATTCCGACGTGCCGATTCCAGGAGAAGAAATAGTTCGGAAAAACGCTCCGACGTGTCCATTCCTGGAAAAGAATTTGTTCGGAAATAGAAAGGAGAAAATGTGGAAGTAATAGAATACAATAAATATCCTGATAAATTTGTGACTAAGAAAGATTTGATTGCATATTATTTTCCGATGTCAACAGCTACATTATCCAGACGTCTAAAAGTAATGCGTAAATATCGACAGTTTAGAACTGTAGAGCTTACTAGTGCAGGAAGTCTTTTGATAAATGTACGAGGATTCTATAGTTTTTTATTATTTATAGAGAATAAGAGGAAATGATATAATAGAGGTATTAGTGATACCTGCTGGAAAGTAGGAGAAAATGTTTTTTAAGGAATTGAATAGTGGTAAATATCGCTATTATGAGAAATATTATGACGATGTTGAAGGTCAGTGGAAGCAAGTCTCTGTGACTATGAGTAGTAAAAGTCGAGTGATGCAGGCGGAAGCTAAAAGACTTCTAGCAATGAAAATAGAAGAAAGACTGAATGTAACATCGTTTGTTCAAAAAGAGTATACGGTTAATGAAGTTAAGGAGGACTTTTTAAAAATTCGTCAATTAGAAGTAAAAGAAAGTACATATACACAACAAGAATTTATTTTAAAGCAGTTTTTTCGACAATTTGGAAAAGAAAAAATTGATAAAATTTCAAAAATTCATTTGCAACGCTATTTGTTAAGCTTTGAATGGTCTAATTCGTACAGAAGGCTAGTAAAAACAATCATCTCACTATTCTTTGATTATTCTGTCAAAACAGGTTATTTGGAAGAAAATCCAATGAGTCAAGTGGTTTTGCCCAAGAATAGAAAAGATATAGAAACTCTTAAAGCTAAACAAGAAAAGTATTTAGATAGAGAACAGATGGCAGTGTTTATAGAATATTTAACCCAGCATGGAGAACATATTGTCTTTAATCTATTAGTTGAATTTATGTATTTGACTGGTTTAAGGTTGGGAGAAGCACTAGCTTTACAGTGGGAAGAAGTTTATTTTGAAGAGTCTGTGCTAGAGGTTAAATATACTTTGAGGATACGCAAAGGTGGAGAACATTATTTGTCTAGTCCGAAAACAGTGCAGTCGTATAGAAATGTGTCTTATCCATCTAGAGTTGACGAAATTTTGCGATTTCTTTATTTCCAAAAGAATAATGGTTTTGTATTTCTGTTTCGTGACAAGCCAATTCGTCAAGATGTTTTTAATCTATATATTCAAAGGCATTTTAAAAAAGCTGGAATTGAAAAATCTGAGAATTTTAAGTTGACTAGTCACGTACTGAGACACTCTCATATTAGTTTATTAGCAGAATTGAATATCCCATTAAAGGTCATTATGGACAGGGTAGGTCATGCGGATGAGAAAACAACATTAGGAATTTATACTCATGTCACAGAAAAGATGCAAAATGATGTGAGGGAAAAATTGGATATGTTTTATGTACCAAAAACTAACCAAGAAAGTGATAAAGGGTGATAAAACATGATGATGTATGATAATATTGAAGAAATGATAAATGTTTGATAAACCTTGAAATGATAAGGTTTGATAAGGTATGATACATTATGATTATCTATAATGAAACTAAAAGTGCTATAATAGTCCTATGAAAAAAATCATTGAATTTAAAGATTTTACATTTAAATACCAAGCGCAACAGGAACCCACTTTAAAAGATATTCAGTTAACGATTTATCAGGGAGAGAAAGTTCTGATTATTGGCCCATCTGGTTCAGGAAAGTCGACGATTGGACAATGTCTTAATGGTATTATTCCCAATATTTACAAGGGAGAACATAGCGGAAGTTTACTATTGGATGGTCAGGAAGCTTTTAATCTTTCGGTTTATGATAAGTCCTTGCTCGTATCAACGGTTCTTCAAGATACAGATGGTCAATTCATTGGCTTATCAGTTGCCGAGGACCTAGCTTTTGCCTTGGAAAACGACATGGAAAGCCAGGTGGTGATGAAGCAAAAAGTAGGAGATTGGGCAGAAAGACTGTCTTTGGCCGATTTGCTGGCACATCGACCACAAGATTTATCTGGAGGTCAAAAGCAACGTGTCAGTCTGGGCGGAGTTCTTATTGATGAGAGTCCTATTTTGTTGTTTGATGAGCCACTTGCTAATTTAGATCCCAAATCGGGCCAAGATACGATTGATTTGATTGACCGTCTGCACAAGCAAGAAGGGACCACAACCATTATTATCGAACACCGTTTAGAGGACGTACTGTATCGTCAGGTGGACCGAGTTGTATTGATTAATGACGGTCGGATTTTGTTCAATGGAGGACCTGATGATTTATTACGTACCTCATTGTTACAGGAAAACGGCATCCGAGAACCCTTATATCTATCGACTCTTCGCGCCTTAGGATATCCGATTGCGCAGTCAGAACACCTCTCCTCAGTTTGGGAAATTGATATTGAGGCTTTGAATATAGCATCCCTACCAACCCTACACTTTGAAAATGGAGAGAAAGAGGCTTTGTTAGAAGTCGAGCATCTTCATTTTTCCTATCCTAACAAACAAGTTCTTACAGACATTCAACTGACGATTCATAAGGGGGAACGTCTAGCTATTGTTGGAAAAAATGGTGCTGGGAAATCTACTTTAGCCAAGGTGCTTTGTGGTTTTATTCAGGGTGAGGGTGAGATTCTCTGGAAGGGACAGTCAATCAAAGAAGATTCTGTTAAAGAGCGAGCAGAACGGATTGGTTATGTTCTTCAGAATCCCAACCAAATGATTAGCCAAACGATGATTTTTGATGAGGTTGCCCTTGGTTTGCGCATGCGAGGGGTGACAGAAGAAGAAATCGAACACCGAGTTCACCATATTTTGAAGGTATGTGGCCTGTATCCGTTTCGTAATTGGCCGATTTCGGCACTTTCGTATGGGCAGAAAAAACGGGTAACGATAGCATCTATCTTGGTTCTCAATCCAGAAATTATTTTGCTAGATGAGCCAACAGCAGGACAAGATCAACGGCATTATCGGGAAATGATGGAGTTTTTGGACCAATTAAATGCTCAAGGGCACACCATTGTCATGATTACCCATGACATGCAACTCATGCTAGATTATTCAGATAGAGCTGTTGTTGTGGTGGATGGGCAGATTATTGAAGATGCCAGTCCAGCAGAAATTTTATCTGATGATACGGTGATTGAGCGAGCCAATTTAAAAGAAACATCAATTTTTCACTTGGCGGAGAGGTTGGGAGTTAATCCCTTAGAATTAACGACGTTTTATATGCAGGAAGAAAGGAGAGGAAGATGAGTCAACAAAAACTAATTGGTTACCATCCAGGAACTGGCTTTATTCATAGTTTATCGGCTGTCAGTAAATTACTCTTTTTTCTCATAGTTTCCATTCTTGCTATGATTACTTACGATACCCGCTTGATTCTTTTTATCGCAGTATTTTCTCTAGCCTTGTTCAAAATGTCAGGGATTCGTTATAAAGAAATCTCTCTTGTTTTAATTCTGACGATCATTTTTGCTGCAATGAATGCCCTGATGGTTCACTTGTTTGCACCACGGTATGGAGTGGAACTTTACGGAGCAGATACTCCCTTGCTATCAGGTCTGGGAGTTTATTCCTTGACGAGTCAGCAAGCATTTTATCTGGTAAATCTTCTCTTGAAGTATTTTTGTACAGTTCCTTTAGCGATTATCTTTCTCATGACCACTCATCCTAGCCAGTTTGCTTCCAGCTTGAATCAAATTGGGGTATCCTACAAAGTTGCTTACGCAGTCAGTTTGACCATGAGGTATATTCCAGATATTCAAGAAGAGTTTTATACGATTCGAATGTCTCAAGAAGCGCGTGGTTTGGAATTGTCTAGGAAAGGAAAATTGATGGAGCGTATAAAAGGGAATCTATCCCTTGTCATTCCTCTGATTTTCAGCTCCTTGGAGAGGATTGATACGATTTCAACGGCTATGGAATTGCGGCGTTTTGGAAAGAATAAAAAAAGAACATGGTATACCCAACAGCCTCTACAGAGAATAGATTACGCTGTCTTGCTATTTATTCTTGCTCTAGTAGTCGTGACAATCTATCTGTTTTTTGTTAATCAGGGTCGATTCTATAATCCGTGGCGATGATTATTGAGTTTATTGGACCGATTAACCCTTTATCGTTGACATATAGGAAATATACTGTTACAGTAGGGAATGTAAATAAGTTTAGAGTTTAAGTATCAGTTTCATCTTTTGTTTTTCCTCTTGATAAGTTTTACAAATAAATAAAAAGAGGTAACACAAATGGTACAAGGTACAGTTAAATGGTTTAATGCAGAAAAGGGATTTGGTTTTATTGCTCAAGAAAACGGTCCAGATGTATTTGCACACTTTTCTGAAATTCAGTCTAATGGTTTTAAATCTTTGGAAGATGGTCAAAAAGTGACATTTGAAGTGGAGCAAGGCCAACGTGGTCTTCAAGCAACCAATATTACAAAAATTGGATAATAAAAGAGCGGGTTTCTTAGTGAAACTCGCTTTTCTTATGTTTAAAGGGGTCTTTTATTTGGCATACCAGCTTTGCGTGGAAACTTATTTGGAGTTTCCTTTTTCTTTTCGACGATGGTCAATGTTCGAGGGTCGCCATTTGGAAGAGTATAGTCGTGGTTTTCGATGACTTTTGCAAAGAGGAGATTGAGTGCGTTTTTTGCTTGGGTCAATTCATCTTCTGCGCTGGACGCCTTGAGTGCGATTAATTTTCCGTTGAGCTTCAAATAAGGGATAGTCAATTCAGAAAGAATCTGCATGCGGGCAACTGCGCGTGCTGTGACAAGGTCAAATTGTGCACGGAAGTTCTTATCTTGTGCAAAGTCTTCTGCACGACCATGATAGAAATGAACACCTTCGAGCTCTAGTTCTTCGGCAAGCAAATGTAAAAAGTTAATCCGTTTATTAAGAGAATCAATGATGGTAACATTTAGTTGCGGAAAGATAATCTTCATAGGTAGGCTAGGAAATCCAGCTCCAGCTCCAATATCTAAAAGCCGAAGAGGTTCGTTCTGAATATGGCCTTGCAGGATTGGAGCGATAGAATCGTAGAAATGCTTCAGATAGACTTCGCTTTCTTCAGTAATAGCTGTCAGATTGATTTTCTCATTCCATTCCACCAATAGTTGGAAATAGCGATGAAATTGATGTTTTTGTTGGTCAGTTAATTGAATACCTTGGTCTGCCAAGGTTTTATAAAATACTTCAGGTTTCATAATCTTATCTTATCATAATTTAAGCAAAAGAAAAACCCAGAAGAGTCTGGGAATTTTCTTATTGACCATCTGTCTGTCCCGTCGCAGGATTGTTTCCTGTTGTTGCAGTTTCAGTTGAAGAAGTTGCAGTCTCGGTTGAAGTTCCAGATGATGTTTCGCTTGATGTTGTCGTCGCTTCGGTTGTTTCACTAGTTTCAGTCGAACTAGAAGAACTTGTACTGGAGCTAGTGTACGTGTTATAAGCATTGGAGAGTGAGCGACTACCTCTGAGATAGTAGTTGGAACCGTAACGTACGAGTCCGCTTGGCATCTCCCAATCGGTAGCTGTATAGTCCGAATGCATAAAGAGCATCATATTGTGGTAGACATCTGTTGCAATTCGCATGCTGTTATCAAGGATAGGAGTCATACGATTGGTATATCCGGTCCAAACAGCCATTGCATACTGACTAGAATATCCAACAAAGTTTTCATCAGGAACGACCATGTAGCTATAATTTGCTTCTGGAATTGAAGCTAGAATAGTATCCGTTTCGCTATCGGTATAGTTTGATGTACCTGTTTTACCTGCCATAGGAACTCCACTAACAGAAGCGTTTAATCCATAACCGTAAGACATAACAGCCTTCATCATATCGGTCATCATGTAGGCTGTTTCGGCAGACATGACTTGAGTCCCTTGAGGAGCGTATTCTGTTACTGTTCCGTCACTAAAGACAATTTTATTGACATACTGCGGAGCGTAGTATGTGCCGCCATTGGCAAAAGCGGCGTAAGCAGCAGCCATCTTTTCACTACTTGCCCCATACTGGCTACCAGTGTCGGATGTATTACTTGAAATAGCATTAGAGTAATGAATATCTGGGTAATCGATACCAACGCTATTCAAAAATTTCAAGGCATTTTCTAAACCTGTAGTTTCCAATGCTTTAACGGCTGTAACATTTCGAGAATACTGAATAGCAGTCTTAACAGAGATATTACCATAGTATTGTTTATCCCAGTTATTGACAGGAGTTGTTGTGCCAGGATAATTATAAGGACCGTCTAAGATTAAATCTGCTGTAGATGTATAAATGCCGTTTTCAAAAGCAGGAGCATAGTCTGTGATTGGCTTCATTGTAGAACCGAAGTCGCGGTCGGTTTCAACGGCTTGGTTGGTACCAAATGAGACGTTTGTTTCTTGTTTACGACCACCTAATTGCGCAACGACTTTACCATTAGAAACATCCACAACCGTTGAAGCTACCTGTAATAAATCATCTGGATAGCTGACATACATATCTGTATTGTAGATATTCCAAAGTTGTTGCTGGGCGGCAGGATCGACGTTCGTATAGACATCCATCCCTGTTGTCAGCAAGTTGTAACCTGTTTTTGCTTCAACTTCTTCAACGACTTGTTTCAGATAGTTGTCCATATAAGCAGGATAAGCAGCTGCATTAGATAGTGGTTGCAAACCATCTGTTACAGGTGTTAGAACAGCTTGTTCATACTGGGTATTATCAATGTACTTTTCTTCCAGCATCTCAGCCAATACCAAATCGCGACGTGTTTTTGCATCTTCTGGATTGGTATAAGGATCATATTGGTTTGGCGCTTGAGGCATTCCTGCTAAAAGAGCTAATTGAGGAAGAGTCAAATCTTTTAACTCTTTTCCATAAAAAGCAAGAGCAGCAGTCTTCATACCGTAATTACCATTTGACATATACACCTTGTTGATGTAGTAGGTCAAAATCTCTTGTTTGGTATTGCGACGTTCCAATTGAGTAGCCAGCCAAGCCTCTTGAATTTTCCGTTTTAGATTTTGATCTTCTACGGATGTCGAGAAATAAGTCAGCTTGATAAACTGCTGGTCAAGTGTCGACCCCCCCTGCAAACGTCCTCCGCTCAAGTTATTAATCAGGGAACCTGCAATACGAATCACGTCAACCCCTCTATGATTGAAGAAGCGTTGGTCTTCGATTGCGACAATCGCATTTACCAAGTCTGTTGGAATTTCCTCAGTCTTAGCACTCGAACGTTTTTCTGCTCCTAAATCTGCAATAAGATTTCCGTTCTTATCGTAAATTTTACTTGATACAGTTGCTGTCAAAGATTCTTCTGTCAATTCTGGAGCGCTTTGGATGTAGTAAACAACCAATGCAGCTCCGGCCAGGCAGGTAATGATAGCCCCCGCAAGTAAAATATTTGCAGTGATTAGAAGAGCTTTTTTAATTGTTGTAGTTTTCAAAAGATTCACCACCTAATAGATTTTTTTCAACGATTTCCAGATATGGGATGCTGGGGAAACGCCCCATTTGAATCTCAAAGCCGTATTGTCGAATAAAGGTTAGAGGCATCGACTTACTACCCATGTCTACTTGATAAAATTCGATCAAATGAGTGGCTGGCAAGAGATAGGTTTCTTTTAATGTTGAAAAGTGAAGAAGGACAAAACAAATGCCACCTTGTTTTACAACCTGTTTCATGTGTTCGATCTGATGCGCATGAAAATTTTTCATGGGCATGGATGCTTTTTGGCGTGTCTCTTTCGCTTCAAAATCAATATAATGTCTTTTAAAAACACCAGAGTAGTCTGTGGTAGATGCCTGTCGAAAGTATGCCTCGACAATCTTAGCACGGCTCCGTTTGGGGTAATCAACTTTTACAATTTGCACGGGAGTTGGCTTCTTGTGAATGACAGCAATATCGTGCGCAAGGTAATATTGATTGCTATCGTTGATAGCGGCCTCAAAAGACATTCCGCGATTAGCAAAGTTTACTCGCTGGGATGAAATAGGACTGGTTCTATTGATTTTTTTTGACACCTTATGAGGATAATTGACCATAGAACTCCTTCTTGATAAAATAATATCAGCATATTATACCATAATTAGCGAAAAGAGTACAAGAAATGGATACTAAGAGCCTTTTGGTAACAGGTTATAGACATACAGATCTGGGAATTTTTTCAGAAAAAGATCCTCGACTGCACATTATTAAATCTGCAATTCGTAGGAATTTTATTCGTTTTTTAGAAGAGGGTGTCAGTTGGTTTATACTGACAGGTCAATTGGGCTTTGAATACTGGGCCTTAGAAGTCTTAGAAGATTTACGAGCCGAGGGGTACCAACTGAGTATTGCAACAATATTTCCATTTGAAAATCATGGCGAACAGTGGAATGAGGCTAACCAAGCAAAGTTAGCACGGTTTAAGCAGGTTGATTTTGTAAAGTATGCCTATCCACGCTATGAAAACCCAGGGCAATTTAGAGACTATAACCAGTTTCTACTGGATAATACGACAGGTTGTTATTTGTTTTACGATTCTGAAAATGAAACCAATTTGAAATATTTATATCACATGGTCTTAAAGAAAGAAGGATATAATAGAAAAACGCTTACCTTTGAAGAATTGAATGAGGAGGCTGAAAATTTTTCAAATTCTGAGTGATTTGACTTGATTTTTCCCTATTTTTTTTAATATAATAGGAGTAGTGACGTTTTAGATTAGGGAGAGAGAGATGGCAAGTATTAAATTTACGACAAAAGATATTTTTGAGCAAGATTTTAAAATTGGTTTTCGTGGCTATGATCAAGATGAAGTGAACGATTTTCTTGATGATATTATGAAAGACTACGATGCTTATGAAGCGATTATCAAGGAATTAAAAGGCGAAATTGCTCGATTGAAAGCGCAGGCAGCAAATTCTCCCAAAACAACTCTTCCTACTGAAGAATCAAACGACGTATTGCGTACAGAACGTCCATCTTCAGCGACAAACTTTGATATTCTCCGCCGTCTGAATCGTCTGGAGAAAGAAGTATTTGGAAAACAAATCGTTCAGGATCAAGAATAGAAAATTGTACACCTAAACTGACACTTTATTCGCAGTTATTTTCTTGTGCACAAACATATTCTGTATTTGTGTCAGAGATATTCCTTGATTTAAAGTGGCTTGCTTTGTAGATACAACTTTTAAGATAATTAAGGTGCAATTTTTGGATAATCGCGTGGTAGTTTTCTACCATGAGGAAAGTCCATGCTAGCACTGGCTGAGATGCCAGTAGTGTTTGTGCTAGGCGAATCAATAAGCCTAGGGACGCCCTTAGGCGTTACGGCGGTTAAAATGGCTAAGTCTTTTGATATGCCAGAGTAGATCTGAAAGTGCCACAGTGACGAAGTTTTTATGGAAACGTAAAAAATGGAACGCGGTAAACCCCTCAAGCTAGCAACCCAAACTTTGGTCGGGGCATGGGATGGATGGAAATGAACAGAAATCCTGACTGTTTAGACAGTAGACAGATGATTATCGAAGGCGGTAGAACCTAGTACCACCGGAACAAAACATGGCTTACAGAAAATTGCATAAAATAGGTAGCTAGCTCTGCTAGCTTTTATTGTAGAGGAAAAAAATGAAAAAACAATTTGAATTGATTGCAACGGCAGCAGCTGGTCTGGAAGCGGTTGTGGGTCGAGAAATTCGTAATCTTGGCTATGAATGTCAAGTGGAAAATGGCCGTGTTCGATTCCAAGGAGATGTAAAATCCATTATCGAAACCAATATCTGGCTGCGTTCAGCAGATAGAATTAAAATCATTGTTGGACAATTTCCAGCAAAGACTTTTGAAGAGTTGTTCCAAGGAGTTTTTAACTTGGACTGGGAAAATTACTTGCCTCTAGGCTGCAAGTTCCCTATTTCCAAGGCCAAATGTGTCAAATCGAAATTGCATAATGAACCAAGTGTGCAGGCTATTTCTAAGAAAGCAGTTGTTAAGAAACTGCAGAAACACTTCTCTCGTCCCGAAGGGGTTCCCTTGCAAGAGATGGGGGCAGAGTTTAAAATTGAAGTGTCGATTTTGAAAGATGTGGCGACAGTCATGATTGATACGACAGGTTCTAGTTTGTTCAAACGTGGTTATCGGGTGGAAAAAGGTGGCGCCCCAATCAAAGAAAATATGGCAGCTGCTATTTTGCAATTATCGAATTGGTATCCAGATAAACCGCTGATTGACCCTACTTGCGGCTCGGGAACTTTCTGTATTGAGGCAGCTATGTTGGCCAAAAATATAGCCCCAGGTTTGAAGAGAAGTTTTGCATTTGAGGAATGGCCGTGGGTTGAGGATCAATTGGTGGCTGCATTACGCAAAGAAGCACAAGCTTCTATCAAGGCAGATTTGGTATTAGATATTACTGGATCAGATATTGATGCTCGTATGATTGAAATTGCGAAGAAGAATGCATTTGCGGCAGGAGTTGAGCAGGATATTGTTTTCAAGCAAATGCGTGTACAAGACTTGCGTACAGATAAAATTAATGGTGTCATTATTTCTAATCCACCTTACGGAGAACGTTTGTTGGATGATGAAGCCATTGTTACCCTGTATCGAGAAATGGGGCAGACTTTTGAACCACTCAAAACATGGTCTAAGTTTATTCTAACTAGTGATGAGTTGTTTGAAACCCGTTTTGGACAGCAAGCGGATAAGAAACGCAAACTGTATAATGGTACCCTAAAAGTGGATCTTTATCAATTTTTTGGTCAACGAGTGAAACGTCAAGTGCAAGAAGTGCAAGGATAGGAGGACATCGTGGGAGAAAAAAATAGTCATCATCTTCCTTTGGATGAGGAGAAAGTTTTAGATTTTGAAGTGGCGAAAGATTTAACAATCGAAGAAGCGGTCAAAAAACATAAGGAAATTGAAGCGGGTGTGACAGAAGATGATGGTCTCTTGGATCGTTATATCAAGCAACACCGCGCAGAAATTGAATCTCAAAAATTTGAAACCAAAATCAATCATCTTCCTTTAGTTGAGGTAGCTGATGAGGAAAAAAATCAAGGACATGAAAGCGCGGAAGAGGTAGAAGCAAATGAGTCTTCTCTTACGGAAGTTAGTGAGGAGATTGCTCCTATTGTAGAAGAACTTTCGGTAACTCCGATGGAAACCTTGGAAGAAACAGTGATTGCAAGTACTGTAGCAATGGAGGGGTTATCTTCAGTGGCAGATGATTCTAGTTTAGAATTGGAAGAAGATGAAGCCGAAGACTTGGACCATAGTGAGGGCGCAGATAGGGACCAGAAAAAGAAATTTTACTTCTGGTCAGCAGTAGGGCTTTCAATGATTGGTGTAATGGCGACGGCGCTGGTTTGGATGAATTCGGTTAACAAATCGAATACTGCGACTTCTTCAAGTTCAACAAGTACAAGCCAGACGTCATCGACAGCATCAAGTTCGACAGATGCGAATGTGACCGCTTTTGAACAGCTCTATAATAGTTTCTTTACGGATAGTAGTTTGACCAAGCTAAAAAATTCAGAGTTTGGTAAATTAGCAGAACTGAAAGTGCTGTTGGAAAAATTGAATAAGAATTCGGACAGTTATACCAAAGCTAAAGAACAGTATGATCATCTTGAAAAAGCTATTGCAGCCATTCAGGCCATTAATGGTCAGTTTGATAAAGAAGTCGTTGTTAATGGTGAAATTGATACAACGGCGACGGTTAAATCAGGAGAATCTCTTTCTGCGACAACGACAGGGATTAGTGCGGTTGACAGTCTATTAGCATCGGTCGTGAATTTTGGTCGTTCACAACAGGAAGTCGCTTCAGCTACGGTAGCAAGTGAGGCTGCAGTCACAAGCAACCAAGGAGCTGATGAAACTGTATCTACTGGTGTACCAGCGACAACAGAAGTCGCTTCAACAACGGTTTCAGGCTCAACAACCGACTTTGGTATTGCCGTGCCAGCAGGTGTCGTCTTGCAACGTGACCGCAGTCGTGTTCCTTATAATCAAGCAATGATTGATGATGTAAACAATGAAGCATGGAATTTCAATCCAGGTATTCTTGAAAATATTGTGACTATCTCGCAACAGCGTGGGTATATAACAGGCAATCAATATATCTTGGAAAAAGTTAATATTATCAACGGCAATGGCTACTATAATATGTTTAAACCAGATGGGACCTACTTGTTCTCTATAAATTGTAAGACAGGCTACTTTGTCGGCAATGGTGCTGGTCATTCTGATGCCTTGGATTATTAAACAAAAAAGCGGTTTAGCCACTTCAGATTGAAGAAAAAGTCCATTTTGGACAATTTTCTTCAATCTTTTTTTCTTTATGTTGAAAATAAAAAAACTCTCAGAAACGCCGAAATATCAATGTTTCTAAGAGTTTAATGACTTGCTATCTTTCGCAAACTTCTTCAATTTTTTATATTTTTAGGAGTTTGTCTACGTTCTGAGCGGTTTATCCGCTTTTTTTGTTAGATTGGTTTTCTTTCAAAGGCATCGGTAGAGATTCCTTGAGAAAGGATTAGTTTGGCCCATTCTTTAGCTGAATGAAGGCTGTGGTCTTTGTAGTTACCGCATGATTCAATGGTTGTCCCAGGAACATCCTCCCAAGTGATACCTTCTGCAATTTCTTCCAAACTCGACTTAATGACTTGAGCAATCTTTTCAGAGTCTTGTTTTCCCCACATAATCATGTGGAAACCTGTCCGACACCCGAAAGGAGAGCAGTCGATTAGCCCGTCGATGCGCTGGCGAATTAGTTTAGCTAATAGATGCTCGATGGTATGTAGACCAGCTGTATCCATTGCATTTTCGTTGGGTTGGATAAGGCGAATATCAAAGTTTGTAATAATGTCTCCTTTGGGTCCGACTTCTTCAGAAATTAAGCGGATGTAAGGTGCTTTTACAATAGTGTGGTCTAGCTCGAAGCTTTCGACAGTGACTTCTTTTTTCATGGTTTCCTCCAAATAAGTGATGAATTTATTATACCATATTTGACAATTTGGAATTGTGAAATCGTTTCAAATATGATAAAATAGATACAGATTTTGTGAAAATCGAATTATAAAAAAGAGGTAGAAATATGGATATCATTACAGTAGTAGTGACCCTTGTTTCTGCTCTCATTGGTTTAGTATTAGGTTACTTTGCCATTTCTTTGAAGATGAAATCTGCAAAAGAAACTGCAGAATTGACACTTTTAAACGCAGAACAAGAAGCTAGTAATGTTCGTGGTCGAGCGGAAGAGCAAGCTGAGGTTATTCTAAAAACAGCTGAGCGCGATCGCCAGACCTTGAAAAAAGAATTACTCTTGGAAGCTAAGGAAGAAGCTCGTAAGTACCGAGAAGAAATTGCAGAAGAATTTAAGTCAGAACGTCAAGAGTTGAAGCAAATCGAATCACGCTTGACAGAGCGGGCGACTAGCTTGGACCGCAAAGACGATAATTTGACCAACAAGGAAAAGACTTTGGAACAAAAGGAACAAAGTCTGACCGATAAAGCTAAGCACATTGATGAGCGTGAACAAGAAGTTGTAAAACTCGAAGAACAAAAAGCTTTGGAGTTAGAACGAGTGGCGGCCCTCAGTCAAGAAGAGGCGAAGGAAATCATCCTTACCGATACACGTGATAAACTGACGCATGAAATTGCGACTCGTATCAAGGAAGCAGAGCGTGAAGTAAAAGAACGTTCTGACAAGATGGCAAAGGACTTGTTAGCTCAAGCGATGCAACGTATATCAGGTGAATATGTGGCTGAGCAGACGATTACATCGGTTCATTTACCGGATGATGCGATGAAGGGACGGATTATTGGACGTGAGGGTCGAAATATTCGTACCTTTGAAAGTCTCACAGGTATCGATGTTATCATTGATGATACACCAGAAGTGGTTGTTCTATCAGGTTTTGATCCGATTCGCCGTGAGATTGCCCGTATGACCATGGAGACCTTGCTTCAAGATGGTCGTATTCATCCAGCTCGTATTGAGGAGTTGGTTGAGAAACACCGTGTAGAAATGGATAACCGTATTCGTGAGTATGGGGAAGCTGCTGCTTATGAAGTTGGGGCACCAAACCTCCATCCAGACTTGATTAAAATCATGGGACGTTTGCATTTCCGTACCTCTTACGGACAAAATGTTCTTCGCCACTCAATCGAAGTTGCTAAATTAGCAGGTGTACTTGCTGCTGAATTGGGCGAGAATGTGAATTTGGCCCGTCGAGCTGGTTTCCTACATGACGTTGGTAAAGCTATTGACCGTGAGGTGGATGGAAGCCACGTTGAAATCGGTACCGAATTGGCTAAGAAATATAAAGAGAATCCAATTGTTATCAATGCGATTGCTAGTCACCATGGCGATGTAGAAGCGACAAGTACTATTGCAGTTATTGTGGCTGCGGCAGATGCTCTGAGCGCTGCTCGTCCAGGTTCGCGTCGTGAATCTATGGAAGCCTATATCAAACGTCTGCAAGACTTGGAAGAAATCGCCAACAGTTTTGAAGGGATTAAACAATCCTATGCTATTCAGGCTGGTCGTGAAATTCGGATTATCGTTCATCCTAACAAGGTCACTGATGATCAGATTACCATCTTGGCCCATGATGTTCGTGAGAAAATTGAAAATAATCTGGATTATCCAGGAAATATCAAAATCACAGTTATCCGTGAAACAAGAGCAACAGATGTTGCTAAGTAAATGTAGAAGAGTCCGAAGGGCTCTTTTTCTACTGGCTCAAAGTTCGTTTAGGATTGAGAACAGAAAATATTCTAATCGTATTTAAAAGCAGTTGAAATTCATGCTAAATTTTGTTACACTAGAATGAAAGATTTAAAAGGAGATATCATGAAAGAGCGAGGCTTACTCATTGTCTTTTCTGGCCCATCTGGTGTTGGAAAAGGAACAGTTCGAAAGGAAATTTTTGAAAGCTCTGATAATAAATTTGAATATTCTGTATCCATGACGACACGTCCACAGAGACCAGGAGAAGTTGATGGAGTTGACTATTTCTTCCGTAGTCGTGAGGAATTTGAAGATTTGATTCGCCAGGGTCAAATGTTGGAATATGCAGAGTACGTTGGAAATTACTATGGAACACCTCTGACCTATGTCAATGAAACTCTTGATAAGGGAATTGATGTCTTTTTAGAAATTGAAGTACAGGGTGCCCTCCAAGTGAAGAAAAAGGTTCCAGATGGGGTGTTCATTTTCTTGACACCACCTGACTTGGAGGAGTTGCAAGATCGCTTGATTGGTCGCGGAACGGATAGTGAGGAAATTATTGCTCAACGTATCGAACGTGCCAAGGAAGAGATTGCCTTGATGCGTGAGTATGATTATGCAGTTGTGAACGATGAAGTCCCGTTGGCTGCTGAGCGTGTCAAGCGTATTATCGAAGCAGAACATTTCCGTGTAGACCGAGTGATTGGTCGCTACGATGAAATGATTCGTGAACAGATAGCAGAACGATAAAAGAAAGAAGAGAGAATCGCATTATGATGTTGAAGCCGTCAATTGATACCTTGTTGGATAAGGTACCATCTAAGTATTCTTTGGTTATTCTTGAGGCTAAGCGTGCCCATGAATTGGAAGCAGGTGCCAAACCAACTCAAGAATTTACCTCAGTGAAATCCACCCTACGCGCCTTGGAAGAAATTGAATCAGGTAATGTAGTCATCCACCCAGACCCAGAAGCGAAACGTGAGGCTGTTCGTCGCCGTGCCGAAGAGGCTAAACGTTTGGCAGAAGAAGAAGAGCGTAAAATCAAAGCTCAAATTGCTAAAGAAAAAGAAGAAGGCGAAAAGATTTAGAAACAAGACTCGGTTGGGATTGCCATCCGGGTTTCTTTTCACTTTCGGAATGATGAAAGTTTTGACAGAAAGGAGCTAGGTCATTTAGTTTATCTTTTAATATTTGCTCCAACTAATAGTTGGAGGTTATACATAAAGTGAACCTTGTTCGCATCAGTCGTGGTATTAGAAGGTAAAATAAATGGAGATGGTATGTTAGCACAGATTATTGTAGACGTCCCTTTGATGCAGACAGATCAAGCTTATTCCTATCGCGTTCCAGCTGAGTTGGAAGAGGGGCTCATGGTTGGCGTGCGCGTCCATGTACCCTTTGGTAAGGGAAATCGGCTGATTCAAGGGATTGTGGTTGACTTGATTGATGAAGATGATGAAAATAACTTACAAGACTTGAAAGAGCTTGCCGAGGTTTTGGACTATGGTCCTGTTCTCAATCAAGAGCAATTTTGGTTGGCGGACCAGATGAGGAAGTCGGTCTTCTCCTATAAAATTACTCTCTTAAAATCCATGTTGCCTAGCTTGCTCAATTCGACCTATGACAAATTGCTCCGTCCAGGGATTGGTTTGGAAATGGCAGAGCAGCTTAGTCTATTTGGGGATAAGGAGCAGATTCGTTTTTCTGACTTGGACGTGACAGAGCAAGGGAAAATCATGCGTCTGGCCCAGTCAGGGAAAGTCTTGGTAGACTATGTGGCCAAGGATAAGAAGCAAATCAAGACGGAAAAATGGTACCGAGTTTGTCTGGAGAAATTGCGAGAAGCAGACATCAGCAATCGGGCTAAAAAACGGCAGCAGTTAAGAGAATTTCTTCTGGAACATTCTGAAGACCAGCTCCTTTCAAACCTAAAATCGGACTATTCTGCTGATACGCTCCGCTATTTCCAAGAAAAAGGCTATATAGAAGTCTGGGAAGAGGAAGTGTCGCGGACTCAGGGAGTTTTTGATAAGGTGGAAAAAACGCAGGCCTTGGATTTGAATCCAGAGCAGGCGATTGCGGTTCGTGAGATTGTGGCCTCTATCGGTCAGGAAAGCCAGACCTTTCTACTGCAAGGAGTGACAGGTTCTGGGAAGACGGAAGTCTATCTCCAGGTTATTGATAGGGTTTTAAAAATGGGGAAAACGGCTATTATGCTAGTACCTGAAATATCCTTGACCCCTCAGATGACCAACCGTTTTATTTCTCGTTTTGGTCAGCAGGTTGCTATTTTGCATTCGGGCTTGTCTGACGGAGAGAAGTATGACGAGTGGCGGAAGATTGAGGCGGGGAATGCCCAAGTAGTTGTCGGGGCTCGCTCGGCCATTTTTGCACCATTGACAAACCTGGGTGTTATCATTATTGATGAGGAGCATGAGGCGACCTACAAGCAGGACAGCAATCCACGCTACCATGCGCGTGATGTGGCGAAGTTGCGGGCAGACTATAATCGAGCCACCTTGGTTTTGGGTTCTGCTACGCCGTGTCTTGAAACACGGGCTCGGGCTAGTCGAGGAGTTTATGGAAGGCTGACTCTTAACCAGAGGGCCAATCCCTTGGCTCGTATTCCAGAAGTGGAAGTTGTGGATTTCCGTGATTATATCGGTCAGCAGGAGGCTAGTAATTTTACCCCTGTCTTGATTGAAAAGATTAGAGAAAAGCTGGCTCGTAAGGAACAGGTCGTTCTTATGTTGAACCGCCGGGGCTATTCTTCTTTTGTCATGTGTCGTGATTGTGGGAGTGTTGACCAGTGTCCCAACTGTGATATTTCCCTGACGCTCCACATGGACACAAAAACGATGAATTGCCACTATTGTGGTTTTCAAAAGGGGATTCCTCAGACCTGTCCAAACTGCCAAAGTCGTTCCATTCGTTATTATGGGACGGGTACGCAAAAAGCCTACGATGAATTGCAGGAGCTCTTGCCAGAGGCTAGAATTTTGCGTATGGATGTGGATACTACCAAGAAAAAAGGTGCTCATGAGGACTTGCTCGAACGGTTTGGTCGAGGCGAAGCGGATATTCTTCTGGGGACCCAGATGATTGCCAAGGGCTTGGATTTTCCAAATGTGACGCTGGTTGGGGTGCTCAATGCGGATACGGCTCTGAATCTGCCTGATTTTCGGTCTTCTGAGCGGACCTTCCAGTTGCTAACTCAGGTAGCTGGTCGGGCCGGTCGAGCTGATAAGGAAGGGGAGGTCCTGATTCAGACCTACAACCCAAATCATTATGCCATTGCCTTTGCCAAAGAGCAGGATTATGAAGGTTTCTATCGTTATGAGATGGGCATTCGGAAAAATCTTGGTTATCCGCCTTACTATTTTACGGTTGGTCTAACCTTTTCGCACAAGTCGGAAGAATTTATCGTGAAAAAAGCCTATGAAACTGTAGATTTTCTCCGTCAACACTTAACAGATGCAATTCAAATCCTGGGACCGACGCCTAAGCCCATTGCCAGAACCCATAATCTCTACCACTACCAGATTATCTTGAAATACCGGCATGAAGACCGTTTGGAAGAAGTCTTGAACCAGATTTTGGATTGGACACAGGAGAGAGAAAATCAGGATTTGCGGCTGATTATTGACAATGAACCGCAGAATATGATGTGAGGTCACTATTGACCTTGCATTTTTTGTTTTAAAAACCTTTAATTAAGGAAAAAATAAGCAAAAATGATATAATTAGGGGATAGTATAATTGATATGAATCAGAAAATGAAAAGGAGATGAGAACACGAATATGACAAAGTTGATTTTTATGGGAACGCCAGCGTTTTCAGCGACGGTCTTAAGAGGGCTCTTAGCTGATGGAAATTATAACATACTGGCAGTTGTAACCCAGCCAGACCGAGCTGTTGGACGAAAAAAAGTCATCCAAATGACACCTGTGAAAGAAGTAGCCTTGGAATACAATTTACCAGTCTATCAGCCAGAGAAGCTATCTGGAAGCAAAGAAATGGACGAGCTGATGACCTTGGGAGCAGACGGGATTGTGACGGCAGCTTTTGGGCAATTCCTACCAACCAAATTATTGAACTCAGTTGACTTTGCGGTCAATGTTCATGCTTCTCTTCTTCCTAAATACCGTGGCGGTGCTCCTATCCATTACGCTTTGATTAACGGTGATGAACGTGCTGGCGTAACCATCATGGAAATGGTCAAGGAAATGGATGCCGGTGACATGATTTCCAGCGATAGCATTGCTATTGAAGAAAGTGACAATGTCGGCACCTTGTTTGAAAAGTTGGCTGTTGTTGGTCGGGATTTATTATTACAAACCTTACCAGCCTATATTGCTGGTGACTTGAAGCCAGTCGCTCAAAATCCAGAACAGGTAACCTTCTCACCAAATATCCAGCCAGAAGAAGAGGTACTGGATTGGAATAAGACAGCTCGTCAACTATTTAATCACATTCGCGGTATGTACCCGTGGCCCGTTGCCCACACCTATTGGCAAGGGGAACGGTTTAAAATTCAAGAAGCTGTAGAAGCAGAAGGTGAAGGACCAGTTGGTCAGGTTATTGCTCGAAGCAAGAAAGAATTGATCATTGCGACAGGTCAGGGAGCCCTTTCTCTGAAAACTGTCCAGCCAGCTGGTAAGCCAAAAATGACCATTGCAGACTTTTTAAATGGTGCAGGTCGAGATATTGCAGTAGGAGATCAATTTGGTGATCAATAAACATGAAACAGCAAGAAGTCTAGCCTTATCTGTATTGGAACAAGTCTTTGATCAAGGAGCTTACTCGAACATTGCTCTCAATAAGGCTCTAGAATCTTCTCGTTTATCAGCACAGGACAAGGGCTTGGCGACCGAGTTGGTTTATGGGACGGTTTCTCGTAAAATTACCCTAGAGTGGTATTTGGCACATTTTATTGAAGATAGGGAAAAGTTGGACACTTGGGTCTACTATCTCCTCATGTTGAGCCTCTACCAGTTGGTATATTTGGATAAATTGCCTGTTCACGCAGTTGTCAATGAGGCAGTTAATATTGCCAAGCGAAAGCCTGGAACTGACAAATTTGTCAATGCTATTTTGCGTAAGCTTAGTCAGGATTCGTTGCCGAAACCAGCGGATATAAAAAGAAAGAACAAACGTCTATCCGTTCGGTATTCTGTGCCAGTTTGGTTGGTCCAAACCCTGATTGCAGAATATAGCGATGAACGTGCTGAGCAGATTTTCCAAAGCTTACATGATCGGAATAAGGCCAGCGTACGCGTGACAGATAGTCAACAAGTGGAGCGATTGGCAGAGGAGCTAGGCGCCCAACACTCGCAGTTATCACCAGTTGGGTTGGTTAAATCTCATGGACACTTTGCGGGGACAGATTATTTCAAGGAAGGGCTTATCACTATTCAAGACGAGACCAGTCAATTGGTAGCTCCGACTTTGGATATTCAAGGAGATGAAATCATCTTGGATGCCTGTGCAGCTCCGGGTGGAAAGACCTGTCATATGGCAAGCTATCTTACGGATGGAAAAGTTTATGCGTTGGATTTATATGATCATAAACTAAACCTGATTGAAGAAAACGCACTTCGTTTAGGTCTAGAAGATAAGATTGAGACCAAACGTCTGGACGCCAGTCGTGTTCATGAAACATTTGGCCCTGATACCTTTGATAAGATATTGGTAGACGCTCCTTGTTCAGGTATTGGACTTATCCGCCGTAAGCCAGATATTCGTTATAACAAGGCAGCGATGGACTTTGATTCTCTAAAGACTATCCAGTTGCAGATACTGGACAGTGTTTGCCAAAGCTTGAAAATTGGTGGTATAATAACCTATAGCACATGTACGATTATTGCTAAGGAAAATCAAGAGGTTATTCAAGAATTTCTGCAAAACCATCCCAATTTTGAGCAGGTGACACTAGAACACCCTCAAACAGATATTATGGTGGATGGCTGCTTGTTGATAACCCCTGAACAGTATAAGACAGATGGATTTTTCATCGGTCAACTTAGACGAAAATCCTAGAATAAGAGGAGGAAGTTGCTTAGCAACGATAAAAATTATGGAAATTGCATTACTTACTGATGTAGGACAGAAACGTTCGAACAACCAAGACTATATCAATCGCTACAAAAACCGTGCAGGGATTGATTTGGTCGTGTTAGCTGATGGAATGGGTGGTCACCGTGCCGGCCATATTGCCAGTGAAATGGCAGCAACAGATTTGGGAGCTGCTTGGGTTGATACTCAATTAGTGACCTTAAATGACGTCCGTGAATGGATGGTTGCAATCATTGACGCTGAAAACCAAAAGATTCATGAACTTGGACAGACAGAAGAATACAAGGGGATGGGAACAACGCTTGAAGCAGTTGTTGTCATCGACAACCAAATGATCTATGCCCATGTTGGAGATTCACGAGTTGGATTGATTAGAGATGGCGAATATACACGTCTAACCAACGACCATTCGCTGGTAGGTGCCCTTGTTCGAGCTGGTCAGCTCACAGAAGAAGAAGCACAGCGTCATCCTCAAAAAAATATTGTAACGCAGTCCATCGGACAAGCCGAACCAATCGAACCAGACATTGCTTTGAAAACTCTTGAGGTTGGAGATTACGTCCTTATTAACAGCGATGGCTTAACCAATATGGTACCAACCGAGGACATTCGTGATATTGTATTGAGTGATGTTTCAATTGAAAGCAAGGTAGAAACACTTGTACGTTTTGCTAATAATGCAGGCGGTCTAGATAATATTACAGTAGGTTTGCTTCACATTACGGAGGAGGCTAGGTAATGATTCAAATCGGTAAGATCTTTGCCGGTCGGTATCGAATCGTTCGGCAAATTGGTCGAGGCGGTATGGCAGATGTTTACCTAGCAAGAGATTTGATTTTAGATGGAGAAGAGGTTGCCGTTAAAGTTCTTCGGACCAACTATCAGACAGATCAAATTGCTATCCAGCGTTTTCAACGTGAAGCGCGTGCCATGGCAGAACTTGACCATCCCAATATCGTTCGTATTTCGGACATCGGCGAAGAAGATGGTCAACAGTATCTGGCTATGGAATATGTCAATGGCCTCGATTTAAAACGTTATATAAAAGAAAATGCACCACTCTCCAACGATGTTGCGGTGCGAATTATGGGACAGATTCTCCTCGCTATGCGAATGGCGCACACAAGAGGAATTGTCCATCGAGATTTGAAACCTCAGAACGTCCTTTTGACTTCCAATGGAGTCGCTAAAGTAACAGACTTTGGTATTGCAGTTGCCTTTGCTGAAACGAGTTTGACACAAACCAACTCCATGTTGGGTTCTGTTCACTATCTTTCACCTGAGCAGGCGCGTGGTTCGAAAGCGACCATTCAAAGTGACATTTATGCGATGGGAATCATCCTTTTTGAAATGTTGACGGGTCGCATTCCCTATGATGGAGACAGTGCTGTGACGATTGCTCTTCAGCATTTCCAAAAACCTCTCCCATCTGTTAGAGAAGAGAATACCAACGTACCTCAGGCTTTAGAAAATGTTGTACTAAAAGCAACGGCTAAAAAATTAAACGAGCGCTATAAGTCGGTTGCAGAAATGTATGCAGATTTAGCTTCGGCCCTATCCATGGATCGTCGGAATGAACCTAGGGTTGAACTAGAAGGGAACAAGGTTGATACAAAAACCTTGCCAAAACTCTCCCAGGCCAATGTTGAAACGAAAGTACCGCATACAAACAGTTCTGCCCAAGTTTCTGCGGCGGACAAGGGGGCTGGTAAGAAAGAAGTGGCGAAGTCGGGAAATAAGCCTGTTTCAAAACCAAGGCCAGGTATGCGTACACGCTACAAAGTCTTGATAGGAGCTATTTTGTTAACAGTCATAGCGACTGGACTCATGTTTTTCAACACTCCACGAACAGTTACAGTCCCTGATGTGTCTGGTCAAACCGTTGAAAAAGCTACTGAAATGATTGAAGTGGCAGGATTGGAAGTTGGAAACATCACAGAAGAAGCGACAGCGACTGTAGATGAAGGCTTGGTAATACGGACCTCTCCGGCTGCAAAGACGACCAGACGTCAAGGAAGTAAGATTGATATTGTAGTAGCAACGGCTGCGATGGTATCTATTCCAGATGTGACAGATAAGGATTCTGATACTGCACGGCAGGAATTGGAGGCTCTTGGTTTCCAAGCGACAATAAAAGAAGAATATAGCGAAAAAGTTGCCCAAGGTCTCGTCATCAAAACAGATCCAGGAGCAAATAGTTCTGCTGAGAAGGGGGCGAAAATTACCCTTTACATTTCCAAAGGAGTAGCGCCACAAGTTGTTCCAAACGTTGTTGGAAAAACTCAGGAGAATGCTACTCAAATTCTTCAGACAGCAGGCTTCAGTATTGGAACTATTACTCAGGAATATAGCTCATCTGTTACTGCGGGTCAGGTTATCAGTACAGATCCTGTTGCCAATACAGAGTTGACAAAAGGTTCTATCATCAATCTAGTTGTTTCAAAAGGAAAAGAATTGATTATGCCTGATTTGACATCTGGCAATTACACCTATTCACAGGCACGTAGTCAATTACAAGCACTGGGTGTCAATGTGGAAAGTATTGAAAAACAAGAAGATAGAAGCTATTATTCAACGACAAGTGACATCGTCATTGGACAATATCCTGCTGCTGGCGCAACAATTGATGGAACAGTTACCTTGTATGTCTCCGTTGCATCAACCGGTACCAGTAGCGATTCCTCAACAGGAAGCTCCACTAGCACAAGTACTTCGACAGATAGCGGACAATAAAGATGAATAAGGTTGGGCAGATGCCGAACCTTTTTCTCTTGATTAGAGAGCGTAGCTTGTGAGCGGTCCCCTATGCCAAAATTGTTTCCTTCTGTCCATCAAGGGTGATGGCCTAGGAGTGATTTGCATAGTTTATAGTCATGTTTAGTTTATTTTGCTTGTCTTGTTAATTTACTTTGCCGTACCCAAGTACAGCCTGCATCTCGTTGCTTTGAACTAATATTTCCTACTTTGGATGGAGTTCTTTTACTTATTTTTTGTTACAATAGTATAGAAAGGATGGAGAAGATGCGGAAAGTTCAATTTTTTCTACTAATAGAAAGTATGATTTTTACGATGGCAGCCTTTGACGTGGTAGCCAATGAGGCCAGTCGGACCCTGCTACTTTTCTCTGCCTTATTACTCGTCATTTGGTACTTCCTAGGAAGAAAAATCAACAGTGTTTTACTGGTCAGCTCCTTATCTCTATTATTTTTGGTCTTTGTTTTAAATCCCTTCTTCATTATTGGGATTATGCTACTAGTCGTCTACATGCTGATTAATTTCTTTTCACGTTATGAAAAGAGAAACCAATATACCCACATTGTTTTTAGTGACTATTCTCTACAAGTTCAAAAAGAGAAAAATAGATGGTTTGGCAACCACGATCACTCTCAAGATAGGTTTGGTTTTGAAGATATTAACATTGTACGCTTGTTTGGCAATGATGTAGTTGATTTGGATAAGACTGTATTAGTTGGCAGAGATAATATTGTTGTAATTCGTAAAACGTTTGGACGGACAAAAATTATTGTTCCAATTGATGTTGAGGTTGCACTTTCAGCAACTAGTATCTATGGACGAGTAAGTTTCCTGGGTGAATCATACTGGGATTTGCGGAATGAAAGTATAGCGGTCAATAGTCCCGATTATCAAGAATCACACAAACGTGTAAAAGTCGTTACCAACAATATACTGGGAGATGTGGAGGTGGTTCGCGTATGAGAAAACGTACCTACCTACTCCTCGCCTGGTTTGCCTGTCTTATTGTTTTTGTGGTGATTGCTTCCACCCTCCCACTTTTAAATTATTCATTGCTAGATGTTACGCTCTGGATTTCAACGGAGCAGCTCGTGTTTACTCTCATTCTACTAGTTATTGTTTTGACCCTTTTTCTAGCTGTAATGGTACAAACTGTCAGCCTAGCCTCCACTCAGGTTATGCGGACGAAGTTACAAGCTATCTTGAAGAATAAAAGTATTCGAACAGATACCGAAAGTGATCAACTCTTGCTCCAGTTGTCTGATAAGGTCAGAAACCTCACACGTCAGGTGCAGCTGGTTGACAATCAAGATTTAGTCAAGAAAGAAGAGATTGTTGAGGGAGAACGGAAACGGATTGCCAGGGATTTGCATGATACGGTTAGTCAAGAGTTATTTGCAACGAGCATGATTTTGTCAGGATTATCGTCCAATCTATCCATTCTTCCGCAGGAAACCTTGCAGGAACAGCTGATGCTCGTGAAAGACATGATTGAGTCTGCCCAAAGAGATCTACGCATCCTATTATTACATCTACGCCCAAGTGAACTTGAAAGTAAAACCTTGGTTGAAGGATTTGAGCTGATTTTGCGTGAAGTTAGCGACAAAAGTAATATTATCGTTCATTTCCAACATGAAGTAGAGGAGCTACCGAAACTAATTGAAGAACATCTCTTCCGCATTGCGCAAGAAATTATCAGTAATACTTTGCGACATGCCAAGGCCAAGCATTTGGATGTTTACCTCTTGCAGAAGGAAACAGAACTGCAGTTGAAAATGACAGACGATGGTATCGGCTTCCAACAAGGTGCAGATGATGAATTAAGTTATGGTCTTCAAAACATACGTGAGCGGGTTGAAGACATGGCTGGAACGATAAAAATTCGCACAGCCCCAAATAAGGGAGTGGCGATTGATATTCGTATCCCACTATTGAAAGGAAAAGAAGATGAATACGATTCGAGTGATGCTGGTTGACGACCATGAGATGGTTCGTCTAGGATTGAAAAGTTACTTAAATTTACAGCCAGATGTTGAAGTAGTTGCAGAAGCTAGTGATGGTGAGGAAGGTTTGGCTAAAGCATTAGAGGTTAAACCCGATGTTGTAGTGATGGACTTGGTTATGCCCAAGATGACTGGCGTAGAAGCAACCCTGGCCTTGCTGAAGGAGTGGCCGCAAGCGCAGATTGTCATCCTGACCTCCTACCTAGATAATGAAAAAATCTATCCTGTGCTGGAAGCAGGAGCTCGTGGCTATATGTTGAAAACGTCAAGTGCTGACGAAATATTAGCAGCCATCCGCAAGGTAGCTCTTGGAGAATATGCTATTGAGACAGAAGTAGAGAAAAAAGTAGAGCACCATAAACGCCACCCAGATTTACATGATGACTTGACAGCCCGTGAACGCGAAATCTTGACGCTGTTAGCCAAGGGATATGATAATCAACGAATTGCAGATGAGTCATTCATTTCCCTAAAAACTGTTAAAACCCATGTTTCCAATATCTTATCCAAACTAGCTGTGAGCGACCGTACTCAAGCAGTTGTTTATGCTTTCCAGCATGGTTTGGTGGCGCAAGAGGACCAATAGTGGTATAATGAAAATTAGTTAATTTTCAACCAAAGGATAGTGGAATTATATGGATGCAAAACTCAGATATAAGGCAAAAAAAATAAAAATAGTCTTTTTTGACATTGACGACACGCTACGTGTGAAGAATACAGGCTACATTCCTGAATCAATTCAGCAGGTTTTCAAATCACTGAAAGAAAAGGGAATTTTGACAGGAATTGCGTCAGGACGAACGCCTTATGGTTTGGTGCCAGAAATCAAGGCCTTAAAGCCAGACTTTTTCGCTATGATTAACGGCTCCTACGTAGAAGATGCCAAAGGTCAGGTAGTGTACCATCAGCCAATGCCCCAAAATTTAGTAGAATCTGTATTAAATTGGGCTAAAGAAATTGGAATCGAATATGGTATGCTTGGTAGTCAAAAAGGGACACTTTCTGCACGAACTGACCGCATTAGTCAAGTAATTGACTTGATTTATGAAGGTTTGGAAACAAACCCAACTTTTTATAAAGAAAATGACATCTATCAATTGTTAACTTTTGAGAAAGATGGTCACGAAGTAGAACTTCCAGAAGAGTTGCAAGCGGAATTGCGTAGTGTTCGCTGGGATGCTATTTCATCGGACATTGTGCTAAAAGGCTCTTCCAAAGCAACTGGTGTTGCTAAAGTTGTTGAAAAACTAGGCCTGAAACCTGAAAATGTCCTAGTGTTCGGAGATGGACTCAACGATATTGAGTTATTCGATTATGCAGGAATTAGTATCGCTATGGGGCATTCACATCCAGAACTGCAAAAGCATGCAGATTATATCACAAAAAAAGTAGAAGAAGATGGCATTTTTGATGCCTTGGAGAAATTAGGTATGGTAGAAAAAGAAAAATATTTCCCGCAATTAGATTTGGAAAATGTTACAGGGCCAGTTGCGCATATCAAGACTAACCACGGTAAGTTAACAGTAAAACTCTTCCCTGAAATTGCACCCAAAACGGTAGCAAATTTCGTAGCTCTTTCTAAAGATGGCTATTATGACGGAATTATCTTCCATCGTATTATCAAAGACTTTATGATTCAAGGTGGCGATCCAACCGGAACAGGCATGGGTGGTGAATCTATTTATGGTACTGCGTTTGAAGATGAATTTTCAATGGAAGCTTTTAATCTCAGAGGAGCCTTGTCAATGGCCAATGCAGGACCAAATACAAATGGAAGCCAATTCTTTATCGTTCAAAACCAAAACTTCCCATACAATGCGAAAGAATTAGAACGAGGCGGTTGGCCTAAAGAAGTTGCAGAAGCCTATGTCAAAAATGGCGGGACACCACATCTAGACCAACGCCACACAGTGTTTGGTCATCTAGTTGATGAAGAATCCTTCGTCGTCTTGGATGCTATCGCAGCGGTTGCAACAGATTCAGCAGATCGCCCACATGAAGATGTTGTAATTGAGACCATCGAAATAGAGGATTAAGATGAAAATCGGAGATAAACTCAAGGGGACGGTAACGGGCATTCAGCCGTATGGAGCCTTTGTACAATTAGAGAATGGGACGACGGGCCTAATCCATATCTCGGAAATCAAAACAGGTTTTGTTGATAATATTTATGATCATTTAAAATTGGGGCAAGAGGTTTTGGTACAGGTAGTTGACTTTGATGAATATACTGAAAAGGCTAGTTTATCAATCCGGACCTTAGAAGAAGAACAACAAAAAATTCCGCGTCATCATCGTTTTACAAATGAACGGAATAAAATTGGCTTTTCCCCTTTAGCAAAACAACTTCCGAAATGGATTGAGGAAGCTAAAGGCTATCTCAAAGAACACAAAGAAAAGAAGGTATAGGATGCATTCCTAACCTTCTTTCTTTTTAATCATTGAACTCGTAAAGAGCTGTTGACAAGTAACGTTCTCCGTTATCAGGCAAGATTGCCAACACTTTTTTTCCAGTTCCCAACTCCTTAGCGACTTCGATAGCAGCGTGAATTGCTGCACCTGAAGAAATACCAACTAAGAATCCTTCTTTTCCACCGATAGCACGACCTGTAGCTAAGGCATCATCGGATTTGACACGAATAATGCCATCATAGGCGCTAGTGTCCAAAGTATCTGGAATAAAACCTGCCGAAATACCTTGGATCTTGTGCGGACCAGGTGCTTCACCAGATAAGACAGCTGATTCATCAGCTTCGACAGCATAGATAGCAATATCTGGATTTGCTGTCTTCAAAACATGCGAAACACCTGAAACGGTACCACCAGTACCAACGCCAGATACAAAGGCATCTAAACTAGTTGTTCCAAAGTCTTCCAAAATTTCCTGTCCTGTTGTATCTTCGTGAACTTTTGGATTGGATGGATTAGCAAACTGGAAAGGAACCCAGCCATTTTTTTCTTCAGCAATCTCTTTTGCTTTGGCGATAGCCCCCTTCATCCCTTCGCTACCAGGAGTCAAGACAAGTTCAGCTCCATAAGCTTGGATAATCTTACGACGCTCAACACTCATGGTTTCAGGCATGACGATAATCACCTTATAACCTTTTGCTGCTCCAACCCAAGCAAGACCGATACCAGTGTTACCACTTGTTGGCTCAACAATAGTATCTCCAGGTTTGATGGTACCAGCCTTTTCAGCATCTTCAATCATAGCCAAGGCGATCCGGTCTTTTACAGAAGAACCTGGGTTAAAGGCCTCTAATTTCACATAGACTTCCGCTGCCCCCTCTGGAACGATATTATTGAGTTTAATAACAGGTGTTTTTCCAACTAATTGAGTAATGTTTTGATAAATAGCCATATGGCACCTCCAAATAATGTTATTATACATTATATAGTAGAAAGTCAAAAAAGGATAATATAAAAAAACTATCTCGCCGATAGCTTTTTTTAATAGACAGGTACCTCAACGATTCGAGAGTTAGCTTTTTCCGCGAATACTTTTCCGTGGTAAAAGTCAGTAAGACTTGCTAATGTTTGTTCAAGGAATTCTTTATCTACAAAAATCATGGTTGAAACTTCAGTAGTAAACTGGGTATCAAATTCTTCCAGACCTTGCTCAGCTCGCCAATTGGCAAACTCTTGGTATTGGGCGTAGGACATACTAATGGAAATACCTTCCTGCTCCTTGATTTCCACAACACCGATCTCCTTGACTGCATTAGCCACTGCTCCAGCGTAAGCACGAATAAGTCCGCCTGCCCCTAGTTTGATACCTCCAAAATAGCGGGTAACCACTGTTGCGACATTGGTCAGTTCGTGATTTTCTAAAACCGTCAGCATTGGCACACCAGCAGTACCAGACGGCTCCCCATCATCTGAGGAACGCTTGATTTCCATATTTTCTCCAAGGACAAAAGCAGAGCAGTTATGAGTAGCCTTGTAATGTTCTTTCTTGATCTTGTTGATAAAGTCGCGAGCTTCCTCCTCGCTGGTCACTCGTTTCATAAAGCAGATAAATCGTGACTTTTTAATTTCTTCTTCAACAATACCATCTTCTCTAATTGTTTTAAATTCTTTCATAACCAAATTGTACTAATTTTTTTTAAAACTGACAAGAAATTCCGAATAAATAAGCGATGAAAGAATTAGAAAATTATTATGGAAGATTATTTATCAAATACCAATTGACAGCAAAAGAAAGAGAAATAGCAGAAAAAGTGCCAAGTATTACAAAAAAGAATAACTGCTTTCGCTGTGGAACAACTTTTGAAGAAGAAAACAAATTGCCAAACGATGCTTATTACTGTCGAGCCTGCTTGCTTCTAGGCAGAGTGCGGTCGGACGAAAAACTCTATCATTTTCCTCAGAAAGATTTTCCAATCACTAAGTGTTTAAAGTGGAAAGGTCAACTAACTGATTGGCAACAAAGAATTTCAGATGGACTAGTTGCAAACGTGGAAAATAATCGTGCAACATTGGTTCATGCAGTAACAGGAGCAGGTAAGACAGAAATGATTTACCACACCGTTGCCTCAGTGATTGATAAAGGCGGAGCGGTTTGCTTAGCCAGTCCTCGAATCGATGTTTGTATCGAACTCTATAAACGTCTGCAAAATGACTTTTCAGTTCCAATTAGTTTACTACATGGAGAGTCTGAACCCTATTTCCGAACTCCATTAGTTGTAGCAACCACACATCAGTTATTAAAATTTTATCAGGCCTTTGATTTGGTTTTGATTGATGAAGTAGACGCCTTTCCCTATGCAGATAATCCCATGCTCTATCGAGCAGCAGACAATGCGGTCAAGGAAGCCGGTGTTCAAGTTTTTCTGACGGCGACTTCAACAGATGAATTGGATAAAAAAGTCAGAACGGGCAAATTAAGCCGTCTTAGTTTGCCAAGGCGCTTTCATGGCAATCCGCTTGTTGTCCCGCAAAAAGTCTGGTTTAGTAAATTCGATGATACCCTAAAGAAAAATAGACTAGTCCCAAAGTTGAAAAAAGCGATTGAAGAACAGAGAAAGTCGGGCTTTCCCTTACTCATTTTTGTCCCAGAAATCTCCAAAGGTCAAGAATTTACCAAGATAATGAAAAACACATTCCCAGAAGAAACAATTGGCTTTGTATCCAGTCAAACAGAAAATCGCCTTGAAATCGTTGAGGGGTTTCGCAAGAGAGAAATCACAGTCTTAATCTCGACTACTATTCTTGAACGTGGGGTAACCTTCCCATGTGTAGACGTCTTTGTTGTTCAAGCCAATCATTACCTCTACACAGCGTCAAGTCTTGTTCAGATTGCGGGCCGGGTCGGCAGGAGTATGGAACGTCCGACTGGGTTGCTCCAGTTTTATCATGAAGGAAGTACAGGAGCCATTGAAAAGGCAATCGCTGAAATTAAACAGATGAACAAGGAGGCTGGATATGTCTAATTGTCTATTGTGTGATCAAGCTATGAAAAATAAAACAAGATTTTCAGATCTCATCTTCTTTAGTAAAGAAAAATCGGGCACCTGTGAAGAATGTTTTTCGACTTTTGAGGAAATAGCAGAGCAACACTGTCCACATTGTTATAAAAATGGAGAATCGGAAAGTTGCAAGGATTGTCAGTACTGGCAGAATCAAGGGAAACTAGTTGTCCACACAGCTTTGTACCAATATAATCAAGCGATGGCACATTATTTTAGTCGCTACAAATTTCAAGGAGACTATGTTTTAAGAAATATTTTTGCTAAAAAGCTTAGAATAGCGTTAAGCCAATTTTCTGATTACACAATTGTTCCCATACCAATTAGTCAAAAACGACTATCAGAACGTGGGTTTAATCAAGTGGAAGGACTTTTGGATGCTACAAATATTCCCTATCAGTCCCTTCTTGGAAAGTATGAAAGCCAAAAACAATCGTCTAAAAATCGAGCAGAGAGACTAGAAGCAAAACAGATGTTCTATCTATTAGATGAAAAAGAAGTGCCAGAAAAGATATTATTATTCGACGATATATACACAACAGGAGCCACAATCCAACTTGCTGTAGAACTTTTTGTGAAAATTGGTAGGAAAGAAATCAAAACATTTTCACTAACACGATAAGAAAACGGTTGCAATATTCCTATAATGTGGTATAATAATAGTGAAGAAAGGCGAAAGCCAAGAAAGAGGTACTAATATGATTAAATTCAGTATTCGTGGAGAAAACCTTGAAGTTACAGATGCACTTCGCACCTATGTAGAAGAGAAAGTGGCTAAGATTGAGAAATATTTCAATGAAGAACAAGAGTTGAATGCTAAAGTAAATCTAAAAGTTTACCGTGACAAGCGCGCAAAAGTAGAAGTAACAATTCCAGTTGGAGCAGTTACACTTCGCGCAGAAGATATTTCACAAGAAATGTATGGCTCTATCGATCTTGTAGTAGATAAGATTGAACGCCAAATTCGTCGTAACAAAACCAAGATTGAACGAAAACATCGTCAAAAAGTGGCAACTGGTCAAGTCTTTACAGATGAACTTGTTGAGCAAACAGGCGAGGAAGTAAAAGTGGTTCGTACTAAGCAAGTAGACTTGAAACCAATGGATATGGAAGAAGCAGTCCTCCAATTGGAGTTGCTCGGACATGATTTCTTTATCTATACAGATGCCAATGACGGTACAACAAATGTATTGTATAGACGTGAAGATGGAGATTTGGGTCTTCTAGAGGTGCGTCAATAAAGATAATAAAACAGTTGCAGTTTTTGCAGCTGTTTTATCATTTTCAAAAAAACGGTTGACAATGTGTATAAGTCGTGATAGAATAATTGAGTTGTCTCTTGAGGGGCTAGTCAGTAGCGGAATGAAAAAAGTTTCGAAAAAGTGTTGACAAGTTCAGTAGAAGATGATAGAATAATTGAGTTGTCTCTTGGAGGA
>NZ_JAIJZO010000023.1:0-26953 GCF_019754115.1 Streptococcus sp. 2018110
TCTACCCAAAATCGGTAAAACTGTTTATGCTCTATCATTGTAACACCTTATCAAAAAATTTCAACATAAGGTGTTGCTTTTGTATACACTTTTTACACTAAACTTTAGTCCAAAATAAAATAATTTCTTTATTTGGATTACGAGACTCAAAATATTTTTCGTCAAATACCTTGATGGACTTGACAAATGGTAGAAAAAAGAGCCTATTCTGACTCTTGTTTTCTAGTCCATAAAAAGTACAAATTGATGGCACAGGCCACTAAAATCACAGCAGGCCAAAGCAAATTCAACAAAGGAAGTTTACCGACATTGTAGGCAATATAGAGAGTATTCCACACTACCCCCAAACTATAGACAATGGTCAAAATAATTTTCATAAGACACTCCAATTAAATGATAGTGCTATTATACTACAAACGACCGTTGATGTCCTGAATCTGCCGCTCCATTTTCCGATAATTTAGGAAAAATAGCAAAGCGTATACCAAGATAAAGATCAGCCAGAAGAGGTAGATAAGTTCCTTGACCGACAATAGTAGAGGTTATGAGAGAAATAATGGTCCCGAGAGACCAAACAGCAAAAAAGCCAGAACAGCTGTCCTGACTTCTTACTTTCTTTGTTACTTTAAACCCATTTCTACATCTTGATATTTAGGATTTTCAGTTATCTCTGGCATCTCCCCCACAAAAGCTTGTGCGGCTTCTTGGTCTCCTTGCAACTGCCACATAAACCAAGCCGTTACATAGCCGTCTGCAACATACAGCACTTCATTATGAGCAGTATCTTTTCTTCTTACTTTTACCTTGTTGGCAAGTATATCCTGATAAATCTCTGTCAATTGCTCACCTGTCACCACCCAATCATCTCCTCCACCTGCACCAGAAATCAGCAAGGTCGGAATCACTATCTTGGTAGCATCATAGTCCCAAAATAGGTTATGTGCCAGTTCCTTATTGGTCGGTGATAGGGCTACTGCCGTCTTATAAATAGACTGATGTTGAGTATCAGTAATAGCATTAATCACTCCGACCCCGCCCTGAGAATGACCAACAATCCCTACATTGTCAAAATCGATTTTCTGATAGAACAAACTAGCCTTGTCACCCACCTGTTCTTCTGCATCCATTCTTTCTAAATAGCGGAGCGACATTTCCGCACCAAAAGCATTCCAAGCGTTCATCTCTTCCGTACCAATCACCACAAATCCCCATGAGGCGTAATGTTCAGCGAGACCTACAATTTTTGAAAACGGGGTACCACTTCCATTTGTAATGACAAGGACAGGATAGCGACGATTGGTTGTTTCCAATTCTTCCGGATAGTAAATTGTAAATTTCTTGAAATCCAACAAAAGGGGTTCTTCTTTTTTGGCAACTTTATAAGAGCCATTTCCAAGGTATTTGGCTTCAATGACACCGCCAGTCTCTATCCTTGTTTGGTAATCGGAAGGAACAACTTGTCGCTTACTGCCAATGACAAAAGCCACAAGAATGAATAAAGCTGCAGTCACTAGTAGGATACCGATTGTTACAAATAACTTTTTCATGCTTCTCTCCTTATTGAACTTACTTCTCTTAGTTGATACAATTGTATCGTAAATTATCACCGCAAACAAGCAAACTCAAAAAATAAGACATTTTCAAGGAGACTGTCTCATGGAAACAATTAAGCAGACCTACGTTCAAAAACAGATTACCCAATCCCTTATTGACCTACTGAAGAAACAAGATTTTGACAGCATTAGCGTCAGTCAACTAACTCTACATGCCCAAGTCGGTCGGGCTTCATTCTACAGGCATTTCAAAGATACAAGACAGGTTCTTCAAATTTATGTCGACCATCTCACCAATGAGATACATGCTAGAGCAGATAAGATTCCAGAGGAAGAACGCATGTTGCTGCTCCTCTCTCATTATGATGACCATAGAGACTTCTATCCAGCGCTTTACCAAGCAGGCCTATCAGAACTCCTGCGAATAAGCATACAGAATACCCTGCAATTAGACAAACAAACCGATAACCACCTCGCTTATCTGATTGCTTGGTACGCTGGGGCAACTTTCGGTTGGATAGATGAATGGATAAAGCGAGGCATGATTGAGACACCCCAAGAAATGGTGGACCACTTAGTAAACTTTGTCAAAAAAACAGGATAAATAATAAAAGCCAGAACAACTGTCCTGACTTTCATTGTCTTATATTTTCTTCTTCAATTCTGCCACCCTCATCATGACTTCCATTGGGGTCATATTGTAGATGTCCAGTTTCTCCAGTTCATCGAGGACTGGGTGAGAAGGCGTGTCTGCGAAGAGGTCGATTTGACCAGACGGCTCTTCCACAACTGACGGAGCTGGGTGAGTTGGTGCAGTAGGGGCTTGGTTTTCAAGCGTCTGCAAAATCCTATCCGCCCGCTCCAATAGCTCCTCTGGCATTCCCGCAATCTTAGCCACATGGATCCCGTAGGACTTGTCAGCTGGGCCTTGTGCAATCTTGTGGAGGAAGGTGACTTGGCCGTCCTTCTCCAAGGTCGATACATGGACATTCTCTAAATGTTCCAAGGTCTGGCTAAGGTCTGTCAACTCATGGTAGTGGGTGGCAAAGAGAGTCTTGGCACCAATCTTGTCGTGGATGTACTCGATGATAGACTGGGCCAGAGCCATGCCGTCATAGGTGGCCGTTCCCCGTCCAAGTTCGTCAAAGAGGATGAGCGAACGATCTGTCGCCAGACGGACCGCCTTATTGGCCTCCATCATCTCGACCATAAAGGTGGACTGTCCGCTGACCAAGTCGTCTGCCGCCCCAATACGGGTAAAAATAGCATCGAAAATCGGCAATGCAGCCTGATCCGCAGGCACATAAGAACCCATCTGCGCCAGAATGACGATAACCGCCAACTGCCGCATATAGGTAGACTTACCACTCATGTTTGGACCTGTAATCAGTTGCATATGCGTATCGGTATTCAAGTGAATAGAGTTGGGAATGTAGGTCTGCTTGCCCATGACCTTCTCCACCACCGCATGACGACCACGGTCAATGGTCAATTCTCTTTGATCTGTAAAGTGTGGACAAACCAAATGTTGCTGCTCTGCCACAACTGCAAAGGCCTGCAAAACATCGATGGTTGCAATGGTCCGAGCCAACTTCTGCAAGCGACCGATATACTTCTCAACCTCTTGGCGAATCCGCATGAAAATCTCGTACTCCAAATTAGCAGACTTATCACGCGCCTCCAACATCTGCCCTTCGATCTTAGCCAACTCTTCCGTTCCATAGCGCTCCGAGTTTTTCAAGGTCGCCTTACGGAAGAAATGACTAGGCACATTGCCCAGATTGGAATTGGTCACATGGAAATAGTAACCGTCTTTTTTATTGTAATCAATCTTAAGATTGTTGATACCAGACGCTTCACGCTCCTTGGCCTCAATCTCCGCAATCCAACCTGCTCCCTCACGCATGACCAGACGATACTGATCCAGCGTTTCGTCAAAGCCCGTACGGATGATATTTCCATCTGTGATGGTCCCTTGGGCTTCTGGGTCAATAGCAGAGCTGATGAGAGCATGCAGTTCTGGAATTGGGTCCAATCCAGCTATCAGATTGCCTAGAGCTGGCTCATTGATTTGTTGCAAGATATTCTTGATTGCTGGGATATTTCCCAAAGTCTGGGAGAGCTGCAAGAGATCCTTGGGCATGGTTTTTCCAAAAGACACCCGACTGGCCAAACGTTCGATGTCATAGACACCCTTCAAAGCCTCGACCAAGTCACTCCGTTCAAAGAAGTAATCCAGAAAAACCTGAACGACAGCCTGACGATTCTCAATCCGCTTAAGGTCAATCAAGGGACGATCAATCCATGTCCGCAATAGTCGCATACCCATGGCTGTCTTTGTTTCGTCTAGCAACCAGTACAAACTACCATGCTTCTTACCTGTCCGACCGTTTTCAAGCAGGTCCAGACTGGACTTGGTTGCATAGTCCATTTGCAGATAGTCCTTGATTTCATAATGGACCACCTTTTGCAAGTGGCTCAGATCTCGCATCTGAGTCCGATGAAGGTAGCTGAGGAGTTTACCCGCCGCAGCCTTTTCCAAATCCGTCAGCGAGTTGTCAATCAGCTGAACATCCTCCGTCACCTCATCCTCAAAAGACAGCAACAAGTTCATCTGATTCGAGAAAACCTGCTCCTCTTCCTCCGACAGAGCATAGCCGATGACCAATTCACGTGCCCGTAAATTGCGGATTTCACCGCAAAGACTAGTAAAATCATCCAAACTAGTCACAAAAAACTGACCTGTTGACACATCCATATAAGAAAGTGCGAACTGCACTCCCTGACGGTCAATCGCAACCAAATAGTTACTGTCGGCTCCCATTTTGGACGAGTCTGTTACCGTACCAGGAGTAATGACCTGCACTACTTCCCGCTTGACCACGCCGACTGCCTGCTTAGGATCTTCCATCTGCTCAGCAATAG
Organism: Streptococcus sp. 2018110; assembly: GCF_019754115.1. Classification (NCBI taxonomy): domain Bacteria; kingdom Bacillati; phylum Bacillota; class Bacilli; order Lactobacillales; family Streptococcaceae; genus Streptococcus; species Streptococcus sp. 2018110. The sequence continues at coordinate 4,479 of NZ_JAIJZO010000023.1, forward strand.
CGACCTTATGCCCCAGTTCAACAAGTGTGTCGATATACTGTTGTGCCGCGTGATACGGTACCCCCGCCATAGGAATCGGATTCTCCGCATTCTTATTACGACTGGTCAAGGACAATTCCAAAATCTGTGCCGCTTCTACCGCATCTTCATAAAATAACTCATAAAAGTCTCCCATACGGAAAAGCAAAAAAGCATCTGGATACTGTGCTTTTATATCCAGATACTGCTGCATTCCCGGAGAAATTTTTTCTGTTGCCATCATCTCTCCCTGTTCTAATTCAAATAGTAGTTAATCTCCGCTTCAACTTGCTGAGCCGCTACATCATCTCGACAAATAACTAAAAGTGTATTAGCTCCCGCCAGCGTTCCCAAAATAGTCTCTGGCTTTTCTGCATCAATGATATTGGCCATCAAGGCCGCTTCTCCCAGCTCTGAATGAAGGACCAGAATAAAACTAGCCCTATCTACTTTATACGCATATTGTGCCAATAATTGGATAAAATTCACGCGCTCTTCTTCGATAGCTAAGGAATAAAATGAACGCCCATTTTCATGAATTTTTATCACTCCCAACTCACGTAAATCACGAGACAAGGTTGTCTGGGTTACCACTACCCCTCGAGCCTCTAAACCTTGCTGAATATCCGTTTGTCGCCCTATTTTTTCTTGACGAATCATGGCCTTTATTAAATCATGTCGTCCTGCTTTATTCATCATTTTACCTCAAAATGTATATTTATAGAAATATTATAACACTTTTCCCCGCTATTAGCCTAGAAATGTGTTAAAATAGAATCAATAACTTTGGAGGAAATCCTATATGAATCAAAAACAAGTGATTGCAGAAAGATTGGCTGCCATCCTTCCGAGTTTGGAAGTGGAAGCTATCTACAATCTGCTAGAAAAACCAAAATCATCAGAAATGGGCGATATTGCCTTCCCAGCTTTCTCACTTGCTAAAGTGGAACGCAAGGCTCCACAGGCTATCGCAGCGGACATCGTTGAAAAACTCGATACAACTGGCTTTGAGAACGTTGTTGCAACCGGTCCTTACGTCAACTTCTTCTTGGACAAGGCTGCTATCTCCCACCAAGTCTTGACAGATGTTATTACTGAAAAAGACCAATACGGTCAACTCAACATTGGTCAAGGACGCAATGTAACCATCGACATGTCTAGTCCAAACATTGCTAAACCATTCTCAGTTGGACATTTGCGCTCAACCGTTATCGGTGATGCCCTTGCTAACATCCACGAAAAGCTTGGCTACAAGCCAATCCGCATCAACCACTTGGGTGACTGGGGTAAACAGTTCGGTATGTTGATTGTTGCCTACAAACTTTGGGGTGACAAGGCTGCGGTCGAAGCAGATCCAATTTCAGAACTCCTCAAACTCTATGTGCGTATCAACGCTGAGGCGGAAGAAAAGCCTGAATTGGACGAAGAAGCACGCCAATGGTTCAAAAAATTGGAAGATGGCGACCCAGAAGCACACGAGCTATGGCAATGGTTCCGTGATGAAAGCTTGGTCGAATTCAACCGCATCTACGACAAACTCGATGTAACCTTCGACAGCTATAATGGTGAAGCTTTCTACAACGATAAGATGGACGAAGGTATCCAAATCTTAGAAGAAAAAGGACTTCTTCAAGAATCTAAAGGTGCAAGAATCGTTGACCTCGAAAGCTACAATCTTCCACCAGCCCTTATCATGAAAACAGACGGTGCAACACTTTACATCACACGTGACATGGCAACAGCTATGTACCGCAAACGCACTTACGACTTTGTGAAAAGCATCTATGTCGTTGGTCAGGAGCAAATCAACCACTTCAAACAGCTCAAGGCTGTCTTGAAAGAAATGGATTTCGACTGGAGCGACGATATGACCCACATCACCTTCGGTCTGGTTACCAAGGATAAGAAAAAACTCTCTACTCGTAAAGGAAATATTATCCTACTCGAGCCAACTCTAGATGAAGCTATTTCACGCGCCCTTACTCAAATCGAAGCTAAAAACCCTGACCTTGAAAACAAGGAAGAAGTGGCGCACGCAGTTGGTGTAGGCGCTGTTAAGTTCTACGACCTCAAAACCGACCGTGACAACGGCTACGACTTCGACCTAGAAGCTATGGTTTCCTTCGAGGGCGAAACAGGTCCTTACGTACAATACGCATACGCCCGCATCCAGTCTATCCTGCGCAAGGCAAACTTTGTACCAAGCGCAGAAAATGACTACAAACTAGCTGACGCAGAAAGCTGGGAAATCATCAAGCACATCCAAAACTTCTCAAACGTTGTAGAACGTGCCGGTGACAAATTTGACCCATCTCTCATCGCTAAATATGCTATCAACCTAGCTCAAGCTTTCAACAAGTACTACGCACACACGCGTATCTTGGATGAAAGCCCAGAGCGTGACAGCCGTCTAGCACTTGCCTACGCGACAGGACTTGTCCTCAAAGAAGCTCTACGTCTTCTCGGCGTAAAAGCACCAGAAAAAATGTAATCAAAGCCTTCGGCCATCAGCCGAGGCTTTTTTTCTACCACATTGCCTACTATCGTTTCCGATTCCTTACCACAACAACTCCTTATGCCAAATGAAAATCAAAAAGATTCATTTCAATTACGAATATATAGATGGGAGGTACACGTGATGCCTCTACATCTACTACACAAGGAGAAATAATGAAAACATTCTTGAAAAGAAAAGGAATCGCCTGTCAGCTTCTAGCCGCCATTTTCATTGTCGGTATCAATTTACAATCCCCACCTTCAGCCTCAGCCAATGCACGAGGAGATGACTATCCCTACACAGCAGTTGATGCAGTCGATCCATGGAGACTCTACACACGCCAGTGCACCTCCTTTGTAGCCTTTCGACTTAGCACAGTGAACGGTTTTACATTGCCACCTGCCTATGGTGATGCCAATGTTTGGGGCCATCGTGCCAAACAAGAAGGTTATCAAGTTAACATGACACCTACTGTCGGCGCCGTTGCCTGGTGGGAAACTCCCATGCATGTCGCATGGGTTTCTGCAGTAAATGGAGATACCGTAGAGATCGAGGAATACAACTACGGTGTTCGCTATACCTACGGAAGGCGAGTTATCCCCAAAAATGCCGTTAGCGGCTACATTCATTTTAAAGACCTCGGAGCGGGAACAACCAACTCTCAACCCGCCTTAGCCCCAAGCGGCACCTATACTTTTACCAGCCAACTGGCCATCAAATCTCAAGCTAGTCTATCTAGCCCTACCCTCGATTACTATTATGCTGGCGAAAGCGTCCGCTACGACAAGGTTCTTGAAGCCGACGGACAACGCTGGATTAGCTATATCAGCTTTTCTGGAGCTCGGCGCTATATCACCATCCAGTCCTACTCTAGTGTCCGCAACAATCCAAGTCTGTCCAGTCCTGAAATCACCTTCTACGGAGCCGGCTCAGTCGTTCGCTATGATAAAGTTATTACTGCCGAAGGTCGCACATGGATTAGCTATATCAGTTACTCAGGTGCTCGACGCTACATCGCCATCTCCTAATCACAAAAAAGACAAAACTTAAAAGCACAATCTTTTTAGACTGTGCTTTTTCATTAAATATCTGTCGAATTAATAGCTGTGCTCGGTTTTTCTTTCGGTTTACGCAGATGGAAGAAAATAGTTACCCCAAAATAGATGGCAAATAGGACAACTCGAATAATATAATTCATCATTGCCTGCGCCTCTACTGACTGACGCATAACTGAATCCGTATAAATTTGACTCAACCCTTTCTCACCAATAAAAGCATAGGTCGAAAATAGGAGAGTTACAAAAAGATAACCCAGGTAGGTATAAGAAGCCTGCTCATTTTTCTTGAGGAAAAGCAGTACAATCGTCGCAATCACAGCAAGTAATAGCACAACTGCAAATGCCTTATTGACAAGATTCGTCTGGAAATTGATAGATTCTCTCATGTAGGTAAAATATGCCTCATCAATCCCCTCAACATTAAAATTCTGCAACAATTGACGCACAACCGCCTCATCGTACTTCGCAAAAAATATATTAAAGCCACGCAATACGCTCGCAATAGATGACAGCACAACAAAAATATACAAATGAATTGGTCTTTTCATAATAGCCTCCTTTTTTCTATATTTTATACTCATATTTTTGTATTGTCAATCATATATTTCATTTGACTACAAATATAATTTTGTTATACTAAATTCAAAGGAGGAAAACTCATGAAGAAATTGCCCACCTATAGCGGAGTGATTATTTTTGTAGTTACTCTACTGATTAACTGGTTATTGCCAAGTCTTGCTAAAGTGCTGAATACATTTTTCATTTGGACTATCGTAGCCTGCCTACTCTACACCATCTACTACTGGATTCGCTACTGGCTCTATGTCCGTAAACAGAGATAACAAAGACTCCTCTAAGTTAGCTGCTTAGAGGAGTTCATTTTATTCTGACTTTTCATCAACCAAATGCACATTAACCCGACGATAGGTTTCTGTAAGGTCTAGCAATTCCGCTTCAACCTCTGGTGTCAATTGATCTGCCGTCATTCTCCAAGTCCAGTTACCACCAAGTGTATTTGGCAAGTTCATGCGAGCTGAACCATCCAAACCAAGTAGGTCCTGCATAGTAGCCACCGCCATAAAGGCAGGCGAACCAAAGAGCAGGCGGAAAAGAGCATGACTGACCGTTTCGCCCTCACGACGATTGCTGTACTTATCTAAGAATGCACGCGATTCTTTCGTTGTTTCATTTTCGTACCAGCCAAGAATCGTATCATTATCATGGGTTCCCGTATATGCCACCACATTATTAGTATGGTTATGTGGCATTTCAATGCTGTCGCCCTCAGGGTCAAAGGCAAATTGCAGGACTTTCATACCAGGAAAACCTGTCGTATCACGTAATTGGATGACCTTATCTGTCACAGAGCCCAAATCCTCAGCAATAATATTTAAATCACCAAGTTCACGCTTGATTGTATCAAATAATTCAAAACCTGGTGCTTCGACACGATAGCCATTTACCGCTGTTTCTTCACCCGCTGGAATTTCCCAGAAGGAGGCAAAGCCGATAAAGTGGTCGATACGTACCATATCGTATATCTTAAAGGATTCACGTAAACGAGCAACCCACCAAGTAAATCCGTCATGCTTCATCGCTTCCCAATCATAAATCGGATTGCCCCAAAGCTGACCAATTTCCGAAAAGGCATCTGGTGGGCATCCTGCAACCACACTCGGCTTGCCTTCTTCATCCGTTTTAAAGAAATGTGGATTAGCCCACATATCGGCAGAATCAGCCGCGATATAAATCGGCATATCCCCAACAAACTCAACACCTTTGGCATTGGCGTAAGCCTTTAAAGCCTTCCATTGTGAAAAGAATAAATATTGTGTAATACGGTGATAATCGATTCGATCTGCCAACAAGTGACGATAATATTCCAAGGTATCGTGGTAACGTAAGCGCGCCCCTTGATCTTCCCACTCTGTCCAAGGTTTGAGATCAAAATGCTCTTTTATAGCCATATACTCCGCAAAGGTATGAATCCAAAAGTCATTCTCCCCTAAGAACATCCAATAATCTTCTGGCAGGCCTTGTACCTTCATGTTGGTAACTGCCTTCTCCAGTAATGGACGGCGAGCATAAAAAATAGCTGCGTAATCTACCTCTGTAGGATTCTGCCCAAAGTCAACACCTTGTAAATCCTCTGCTGCCAGCCAGCCTTTATCAATCAATATATCGAAATCAATAAAATGAGTATTCCCTGCAAAAGCTGAAAATGACTGGTAAGGAGAATCGCCATAACTGGTTGTTCCCAAAGGTAAGATTTGCCAATAGCGTTGCTTAGTTCTTACCAAAAAATCAACAAATTCATAGGCCGATTGTCCCATGGAACCAATTCCATATTTTCCTGGTAATGATGAAATGTGCATCAGCACACCACTCTGTCTTACTTTCATAAGCTCTCCTATCTAATCCGCTTACATGACGCAAACGTTTTCTCTTTTTTATTATATACTGAAAACGGTAACAAATCAAGGGATTTTCCTTTAATTCTGTTCGTTCCTATACCATTCCATATTTCTTTTCATTATATATACAAAAAAATTCTTATGTTTTTTAAAACTCAAAAAAATTTTTAATTTTTTTTATAAAAACGCTTGCAAACGGATTCAATCTGGTGTATAATGTAGTCAACTTAGGAAAACGTTTGCGCAAAGCAGACGTCACACAAAACTATTTATCTTCGGAGGGAAGAAAATGAAACACAATCTCCTTAAGAGCGTTGCTCTTCTTGCTGCATCAACTGCTGTTTTAGCTGCTTGCTCAAACTCAGGTTCATCAACAGAGGCATCTAAGTCTGCTGAAGGTAGCAAAGAATTGACTGTCTACGTTGACCAAGGTTATGAATCTTATATCAACGACGTCAAAGCTGACTTCGAAAAAGAAAATGGTGTGACTGTTACAGTTAAAACTGGTGATGCTTTGACTGGTTTGGATAACTTGTCATTGGATAACCAATCTGGTTCAGCTCCAGACGTTATGATGGCACCATACGACCGTGTAGGTAGCCTTGGTTCTGAAGGTCAACTATCTGAATTGACACTTGCAGATGATAGCAAAGCAGATGAGACAACAACAGCTCTTGTAACAAACGGTGGTAAAGTTTACGGTTCACCAGCAGTTATCGAGACACTTGTTCTTTACTACAACAAAGACTTGTTGACTGAAGCTCCTAAGACATTTGCAGAACTTGAAACACTTGCTAAAGATAGCAAATATGCCTTTGAAGGAGAAGCTGGTAAAACAACTGCCTTCCTTGCTGACTGGACAAACTTCTACTACACTTACGGACTTCTAGCTGGTTACGGTGGCTACGTATTTGGTGAAAATGGTACTGATCCAAAAGACATCGGTCTTGCTAACGAAGGCGCAATCCAAGCGATTGAATACGCTAAAACTTGGTATGAAAAATGGCCTCAAGGTCTTCAAGACGGTACTGCTGCAAACAACTTGATTAACACTCAATTTACAGACGGTAAAGCAGCTGCTATCATCGAAGGACCTTGGAAAGCAGCTTCATATAAAGAAGCTGGTGTAAACTATGGTGTAGCAACAATCCCAACTCTTGTAAACGGTAAAAACTACTCAGCATTCGGTGGTGGTAAAGCGTGGATTGTTCCTACAGGCGCTAAAAACCAAGAAATGGCTCAAAAATTTGTTGACTTCTTGACTGCTACAGACCAACAAAAAGCACTTTACGACGCTACAAACGAAGTGCCAGCTAACACTGAAGCTCGTGAATATGCTGTAAGCAAAAACGACGAATTGACAACTGCAGTTATCAACCAGTTCGCTTCAGCTCAACCAATGCCAAACATCTCAGAAATGGGTTCAGTTTGGACACCAGCTGGTAACATGCTCTTCGAAGCTGCAAGTGGTGCAAAAGACGCTAAAACTGCTGCAACAGACGCTGTGAAAGCTATTGCAGACGAAATTGCTCAAAAACACAGCAACTAGTCAAGTTTAAAGTTGGACTGGGAGTTCCTCCCAGTCTACTTTATTACTTAACGATAAACTGAATAGATAAAATCTACCATCTATTCAGAAGCTATATAAGGAGACTATGACTATGAAACAAAATCCAGGTAAGGCACTCCTTTTGTCCCTGATCCCTGGTCTCGGACAAATCTACAATAAACAAAAAGCCAAAGGATACATCTTTTTGGGTGTTACCCTTGCCTTCCTTGTTTATTTTATTGCTATTGCAGCTGGTGAATTAGGCAACTTGATTACCCTCGGTAGTGTTCGTGGACAAGATAATTCACTATTCATGCTGATTCGCGGTTCTTTCCATTTGATTATCACGGTTGTCTATCTCGCTTTCTATGCACTCAACCTAAAAGATGCGCGTGATACCGCGAAACGATGGAATTCAGGGATGCCAGTGGCTACCACATTAAAAGAAATGGTAAAAGGTATCTATGAGAATGGTTTCCCATATCTCTTGATCATCCCATCATATATTGCGATGACCTTTGCTATCATCTTCCCAGTTGTCGTTACATTGTTTATCGCCTTTACAAACTACGACTTCAAACACCTGCCACCAAGCGCATTGTTGGATTGGATTGGTATTACCAACTTTACAAACATCTGGAAACTAAGCACATTCCGTACCGCATTTGGTTCTGTACTTGGCTGGACAATTATCTGGGCACTCTGCGCTTCAACAGCTCAAATTGTTATCGGTATCTTGACAGCCATCATCGCAAATCAGCCATTCATCAAAGGAAAACGCATCTTCGGTGTTATCTTCTTGCTCCCATGGGCTGTTCCTGCCTTCGTAACTATCTTGACTTTTAGTAACATGTTCAACGATAGTGTCGGTGCTATTAACACACAGGTATTGCCATTCTTGAGCAAATTCCTACCATTCATCGATAATTTCCTTATCCCTTGGAAGACCGACCCATTCTGGACTAAAGTTGCTCTCATTATGATGCAGGCTTGGCTTGGTTTCCCTTATATCTATGTTTTGACCTTGGGTATTTTACAATCCATTCCAAACGACTTGTACGAAGCTGCTTACATTGATGGTGCAAGTGCCATTCAAAAATTCCGTAACATCACCCTTCCGATGATTTTAGCAGTAGCAGCTCCAACATTAATCAGTCAATACACCTTCAACTTCAACAACTTCTCTATCATCTACCTCTTCAACAATGGTGGTCCTGGTAGCGTCGGTGGTGGAGCAGGTTCAACTGACATCTTGATTTCATGGATTTATAAATTAACCACAGGTACATCACCTCAATACTCAATGGCGGCAGCAGTTACATTGATTATCTCAATGATTGTCATCAGTATTTCCATGATTGCCTTCAAAAAACTAAATGCTTTTGAAATGGAGGATGTATAAGATGAAAGTATCTGTAAAATTTAGACGTAGAATCAATCAGACCTTAACCTATCTCTATCTGATTGTTCTGTCTGTTATCATCATCTATCCTCTCTTGATTACAATCATGTCCGCCTTCAAGTCTGGTAACGTGGTTGCCTTCAAATTGGATAGCAATATCAACTTTACACTAGACAATTTCAGCAAGCTCTTTAGCGAGACTCTATACGGAACCTGGTACCTCAATACGCTTATCATTGCTCTCTTGACAATGGTTATTCAAACAAGTATAGTGGTACTAGCGGGTTACGCTTATAGTCGCTATAACTTCATCGCTCGTAAGCAGAGTTTGGTTTTCTTCTTGATTATCCAAATGGTACCAACCATGGCTGCTCTTACCGCCTTCTTCGTTATGGCCCTCATGCTCAATGCGCTCAACCAAAGCTGGTTCCTCATCTTCCTTTATGTCGGTGGTGGTATCCCAATGAACGCTTGGCTCATGAAAGGCTACTTCGATACGGTGCCAATCTCACTTGATGAATCTGCAAAACTAGACGGTGCCGGTCACTTCAGACGTTTCTGGCAAATCGTCCTCCCACTCGTTCGTCCAATGATTGCTGTACAAGCGCTCTGGGCCTTCATGGGACCTTTTGGAGATTACATCCTATCCAAATTCTTGCTTCGTGAAAAAGAATTCTATACTGTAGCTGTCGGCCTTCAAACCTTCATCAGTGATGTGAAAAATATGAAGATTGCCTACTTTGCGGCAGGTGCTATTCTTATTGCCCTCCCTATCAGTATCCTATTCTTCTTCCTACAAAAGAACTTTGTATCTGGTTTAACAAGCGGTGGCGACAAGGGATAACCCTGTCCCACCTTTTCCCTTTTTAGGGGAAACATTGATATTTATGAAAGGTCCAACGAATGCTCCCATATCCTTTTTCCTATTTTTCTAGTATCTTCTCTCCAAGAAATATGTTTGCCAATCGTAGACTAATGAACCTTTGGCAACGGTTGTTTACAACGCTTTTTTTAGTGGCGCTCTTGCTCATTCCGAGCTCCCTACAGACTGTCAATCTCGAAACCTATCCTTTAGAAAATTTCGTAGAAGGTATCTATGCACCTCTGACAGATCAGGTCGTAGATGACCTCCGTCAACATGCAGTCATCGAAAACAACCACCTAACCTATACTGGAAATACTAACTGGGAGCAAGTGACATTTGGTGATACTGTTAGCTCTAGTTCTGACTTTACTTATCAATTTGCCAATCAGTCTCTGACTATTCGTAAAGGAAGTGATATTCTAAGCGAATTGACTTATGAAGGTTTGAATACTGACGATTTTACTAGTAAGGAGACATTAACTGCAGCCATCTCTAAAAAATGGTATCAAGCCAACCGAGCAGCTGTCGGACTGTCCATCACTCTTATTTCGACCTTTATTTTAACAACAAACCTACTCTTCATCCTACTAGGAGCCAGCTTCTTCCTCTTTTTGACTAAAAAGTCTCGTTTCTTCCATTTTGAAACGTTTGCAGAGTGCTATAATTTTACTCTCAACTGTCTGGGCCTGCCTACTCTTATAGCCTGTCTAATTGGACTATTTGGTCAACCTGTGACTACCCTTCTAACCATACAAAATATCCTATTTGTGCTATGCTTGTTATGGGTATTTTTCAAAACAAAATTCAGAGATGAAATCTAGGAGGTCTATATGCGTGCAACCATCAAAGATGTGGCTAAATTAGCTGGTGTCTCGCCATCTACAGTTACTCGTGTCATTCAAAATAGCTCTGCCATTAGCCAAAAAACGAAAGACTTGGTGCGGAAAGCCATGGCGGATCTCAACTACCATCCAAACCTCAACGCTCGAAGCCTAGTTTCTAGCTATACACAGGTTATCGGACTGGTTTTGCCTGATGACTCGGATGTTTTCTATCAAAACCCCTTCTTCCCTACTGCCTTACGAGGAATTTCTCAAGTTGCAGCAGATCATAATTATGCCATCCAAATCTCCACAGGAAAGAATGAAGAACAGCGTCTAGAAGCGATTTCTCAGATGGTCTACGGCAAACGAGTGGACGGCCTCATCTTCCTCTATTCCAAGCCTGACGATCCATTGGTACAATTGGCTATCCAACACAAATTCCCCTTCCTCATTCTTGGTAAGGCGGATTCTCCATTCATATCACTAGTTGATAATGATAATATCCAGGCCGGATTTGAAGCTACCAACTACTTCATCAATAAAGGTTACAAAAACATTGCCTTCGTCGCTGGTAACAAAGAGTTGGTCGTATCTCAAGACCGTTATACAGGTTACAAGAACGCCCTTAAATCGCACAATATTCCCCTGGATGAAAACAAGGTCAAGTTTGTGTCTGGCTTCCTTCTCGAAGACAGTGCCTATAAAATTTCTAAGAAATTACTCAAACAAGACCTGGATGCAATCGTCACAACCGACACTTCCGTTGCCGAAGGTGTTGTCAAATATCTCAACGAAGTCGGAGTCAAACTTCCTATCATTTCTTTCGACTCCGTCAAGCCAAAACTAGATATTGAAGCCTACGTTGACGTCCACGCTATTAAACTAGGACGTGTCGCATTCAACACCCTCCACCAAATCATCAATGACAACAAGGAAGACAAGCAAGTCTGCTACCGACGTGTCATTCCACATACCATTACCGAACTCTAACTTAGAAAGGAGCCTTTTGGCTCATGGCATTACGACAATTCCAAGCATTCCTTGATGATGTAGCAACTATTCGCTTGGTCATGGAAAAACGATTCGACTCCGAACATATGAGCTTTTCACTCGAATCAAATGATGCTACGTCTCAACTTTTTATCCATTCCTGTCTAGAAGTAGACAATCTCGTTATCTATTATCTAACCAGCCTCCATGCATTGACATTGGACAAGGACTATACCATCTACGACCAGGACCGTAATAAAGCTGAACTCGGCTATGGTCATATCGTTCGCTCTACACTTTTTGAACAAAGTTATACATACAATGGGCAAGACTTAGGAGCAACCTATCGACCAGAGGCAACAACCTTTAAGTTATGGGCACCTATTTCTAAGCAAGTTTTTCTTGTTCTAGAAGGAAACCCATATGCAATGACTAAGGGAGCAAAAGGAGTTTGGGAAATTACTGTTGAAGGAGACCTAGAAGCGCACAGCTATCACTATCTCCACAAAGTAAACGGTGAATGGATTTCCGTTCACGATCCCTACGCCCTGTCTTCCACAGCCAACTCAGGTGACAGCTACGTTATCAATCCAGATAAACTTCATAAAATCCGTCGTGCTAAGACCCAACGACCTATCTCTCAGGCCATTATCTATGAAATGAGCGTCCGTGATTTCTCATGGCAAAAAGAAGCTGGTTTCAAGCACCGCAGTCAATTTCTCGGATTGACAGAGTCTCCTACCATGGATGGCATGAAGCTAGGAATGGATTACATCAGAGAACTAGGCGTTACCCATATTCAATTATTGCCTGTTTATGATTTTGGCAGTGTGGATGAAAATAAACCCCAAGCTGTTTACAACTGGGGCTACGACCCTATGCAATACAATCTGCCAGAAGGTTCCTATTCTAGCCAACCAAACGATCCTTACGCACGTATTCTAGAGCTACAAGAAGCTATTCAGGCCTACCATGATGCAGATATTTCAGTTATTATGGACGTTGTTTACAACCACGTCTATCATGCTGAAAAGTATGCATTTGAGCTCATCGTTCCAGGCTACTTCTATCGCTATGATGACCACGGCATGCGAACAGACGGGACATTCTGCGGTAACGACGTTGCCAGCGAGCGCAGTATGGTCCGCAACTACATCAAACAATCCCTTCGCCAATGGCTAGAACTCTATGGTTTTGATGGCTTCCGTTTCGACCTTATGGGTATTTTAGATAGCGAAACAATCAACCAGATTCAAACTGAATTATCTGCCATTTACCCAAATGTCTACCTCTATGGTGAAGGATGGAAAATGGCAACAGGCCTCGAATTTGAAAAGCTGGCTCATCAGTACAATGCAGAGCAGTTACCTGAAATCAGCTTCTTCAACGACGATTACCGTGATACCTTTAAGAAACTCTTGCTCAATCCAAACCGTCTAGTAGATAAGCAATTGCACGAAAAGGTACAACATCTCCTGACTGGTAGCCGATTAAGCCATTTCTTAACGCCTCAACAGTCCCTTAACTACATCGAATGCCATGATAATGCTACAGCATTTGACTATTTCCATATTGAGAATCCAAACTGGACACCTCAACAGCAGAAACGTGCTGCAAGTTTTGGTCTCCAGCTCATCTTAATCTCTCAGGGTATGGCCTTCATTCACAGCGGACAGGAATTTTTCCGTACAAAAGATGAAATAGATAATACTTACAATGTCCCTGACCGTATCAACCGTCTGGACTGGACACGAGCTATTCGCTATAAGGAACATATCGAATTCATTCAGGAATTAATTACCTTCCGTAAAAATAATCCAATACTCAGCCAGGATAACTACGAAAGTATCCAAGAAACTTGTGATTTCTACTGGTTAACTGAATATGTTCTTCGCTATCAAGTGACAAGTGAAGAAAAGACCATTCAATTTATCATCAACTTTGCGGATAGCGACTTTACCTATGAACGTGAAAAAAATAAGACAGTTCTCTACAACTATCCTCCAGTCGAAGAGTGTGATCAGCAAGAAATCACGATTGCAGGACAGAGTATTTGCATTTTAGAAGACAAATAGGACTTTAGACCGATGAAACACGATATAGTCTGAGGTATACTATAGTCAATCCTAAATATTTTTCATAATCTCCTTAAAACTCACTAGTCACGCTGGTGAGTTTTTTTGTGTGACAAAAAAACAACCCAGCATAAAGCTGAGTTGAGGCTCTTTACATCAATTCCATTATCTTCCGACCAATGCGTTCAATGTCATTCTGCATCCCTCTAAGTTCAAAGGTGTCTATAACAGGAAAATTAAATCGCTCAGCATATTGCTTAGCAGTCAGACAATATTGGTTGTTAAAATTGCGGTTGCCTGAGCCAACGACACCCAGACAGAGCTCTGCATTGGTCCCCAAAGCGATAAAATCTCCGAGAGGATTGGTCAGAATTTCCACATCTCCATTGTCCACTCCATTTCCACCTTCTAAGTAGGTTGGTAAAAAGGCGACAAAGGGTGCATCTAGCTGATAGAAAGGAATATCCTGCTTGACCAAATCTTTAACATGGACCAGTTCAACCTCCCAGTCAGTTTGAAATTGGAAAAAGGACTTTAGGCGTTTCACAAAACTTTCTGTATTGCCACTCAAACTAATGTAAACCAAATATATTTTCTTCTTCATACATTTCCTCTTTATAATAAAAACACTACATGTAGACTGTAAATACTATTTTACTCCTACATGTAGTGTTTGTCAATCAGTCACTTTCCACAAACCGACCAATAATATTGACGTTGTCAGCTACCGATACAAAGGCTTCGGGGTCTGCCTTTTTCATAATATGCTTGAAATCATTGAACTCTGCACGAGTGATGATGGTAATGAGAATCGTCTTTTGCTCATGGTTATAAGCACCCTCAGCACCGTTGATAATGGTCACACCGCGATTGAGCTTCTTATGGATTTTCTTAATGACTCGTTCAGGATGATTGGTAATAATCATGGCCTGCATCCGTTTTTGTTTCACGAAAATCGCATCTGTCATGCGACTGGAGATAAACAGCGCAACCATTGAATACAGGGCATATTGCCAGCCAAAGGTCATCCCTGCAATCAACATAATCATAATGTTGACAATCAAGGAAATGGAGCCAACTTGACGTCCCGTCTTCTTGCGAATAATAATAGAGACAATATCAGTACCACCACTGGATACATTGTTCCTAAGCGCAAAGCCAATCCCAGTTCCCAGCATGAGACCACCGAAAATAGCATTGACTAACGGATCCGTCGTCAGGGTAACTGGCGGCATAAATTGGATAAAGAAAGAACTGAAGGATACCGTAATAAAGGTAAAGATAGTAAATTTATAACCAATTTTATACCAGGCTAAGATAAGCAAGGGGATGTTCAGACCGTAGTAGACCACCGCAATCGGTACATTCCAACCAGCGTAAGAAGCTGCCAGAGCAGAAACAATTTGTGCAAGACCAGTAACTCCAGACGAATAGACATTCCCTGGTCTAAAGAAAAAATTGACTGCAATACTAGATAGGAGTCCATAAATAATGGACCCCGATATCCGTTCAGCATATTTTTCCTGAGAAATTCCCAAAATGACCGACCAAAACTTATTCTTTCTGGCCTTTCTTAAAAAGCGTACACGCTGTTTTCTGAAAAATTTATTCATTTTCAAGTGTAATGTCTAAAGCCAATTCCTCTAATTGAGCTGATGCAACCGTACTTGGTGCCTGTGTCATCGGATCAGATGCCTTGTTATTCTTCGGAAAGGCGATAACTTCACGAATGTTGTCTTCACCAGCCAATAACATGACAAAGCGGTCCAAACCGATAGCCAATCCACCGTGTGGTGGGAAGCCGTAGTCCATAGCTTCAAGCAAGAAACCAAACTGCTCATGCGCATCTTCAGCTGAGAAACCAAGAGCCTTGAACATCCGTTCTTGCATGTCTTTTTGGTTGATACGAAGGCTACCGCCACCCAATTCATAACCATTCAAAACAATATCGTAGGCAACTGCACGCACTTGCGCCAAATCACCATCCAAATGATGAGCTGTTTCTTCTGTCGGCAAGGTGAATGGGTGGTGGGCACTCATATAACGCCCTTCTTCTTCAGACCACTCAAACATTGGCCAGTCCACAATCCAGAGGAAGTTGAATTTGCTTTCGTCAATCAAACCTTGCTCTTTTGCCAAGCGGTTACGCAAAGCTCCCAAGGTATTGTTGGCTACTTCCAATTCATCCGCCACAAAGAGGACCAGGTCCTTATCTTCAAGTTGTAAACTTGCTGTCAACTTATCTGTAATACCTGTCAAGAACTTAGCAACTGGCCCCGCTAATTCTCCCTTGTCTACTTTAACCCAAGCAAGACCTTTGGCACCAAATTGTTTGGCGTATTCTGTTAATTTATCAATGTCTTTACGTGAGTAGCTATCCGCCGCACCCTTGACCACAATGGCTTTGACAACTGGTGCTTCTGAGAAGACTTTGAAGTCAACTTCCTTGACAAGTTCTGTCAAGTCTTGCAAAAGCATTTCAAAACGAGTATCTGGTTTATCTGAACCGTAGAAGTTCATAGCATGGTCATAGGCCATACGAGGGAATGGCAAGGTCACATCGATTCCTTTGGTATCTTTCAAGACCTTAGCAATCAAGCCTTCTACGATGTCTTGGATCTCAACTTCATTCAAGAATGAGGTTTCCAAGTCCACCTGTGTAAACTCAGGTTGACGATCCCCACGCAAGTCCTCATCACGGAAACACTTAACGATTTGGTAGTAACGGTCAAAACCAGCATTCATCAAAAGCTGCTTAGTAATCTGTGGACTTTGTGGTAGGGCATAGAAATGACCTTTTGACACACGAGATGGTACCAAGTAGTCGCGTGCACCTTCTGGTGTTGACTTAGTCAACATTGGCGTCTCCACATCAATAAATTCCAAGTCATCCAAGTAGTTGCGAATACTGTGGGTTACAGCTGCACGTAATTTGAAGTTGTTGAGCATTTCTGGACGGCGAAGATCCAAATAACGGTAACGAAGACGGGTATCATCACTGGCTTCAATGCCGTCCTTAATTTCAAACGGAGTTGTCTTAGCCGTGTTCAACACTGTCAAGCTGGTTACTTGCAGTTCAACAGCTCCTGTCGGGATATTGTCGTTAGCTTGCTCACGCTCCACAACTGTTCCTGTTACTTCGATAACAAACTCGGAACGAAGACTCTCCGCTTTTGCCATCACTTCAGCTTGAACTGCCTCAGGGTTAATCACCAATTGCATAATGCCTTCACGGTCACGCAAATCAATGAAAATCAGACCACCCAAGTCACGACGACGGCCAACCCAACCTTTCAAAGTAATTTCCTGTCCGACATGTTCTTTACGAACACGTCCAGCGTACATAGAACGTTTCATTTTCTTCCTCTTTTACTGATTTTATACCTATTCATTCTACCATAAAATGGCTGATTTTTGGGGGAAATTGCCGAGAAAAATCTAAGAAACTGTATTCACCGTCCAGCACTCCTATCTTAGACTTTTTATTCAGATACTCAGCCTTATTTTTTCCAAAATATAGTCCGTATTCCTTCAAAAAATTATCTCTTATATAACTTGACTTGTGAGTACAGGATTAAAAAACCAGCCTTAAACGACTGGTTTAGTATAAAGCATATCTAAATGCGGAATATCGTCCTCTAGATAGACTTCTGAAACTGGCTCGAAACCTAACGAACTATAGAACTTTTCTAAATGGGCTTGGGCACCGATTTTAATCTGAATTTCTTTCCATTCGTTTGTAATATAGCGAATTGCTTGCTCCATCATTGGTCTTCCTAAGCCTTTTCCACGATGACTTGACTTGATGACCACACGTCCGATGGAAACTTCGTCATAACTTAGACCAGCTGGCAAGATTCTCAAGTAAGCTACTAACTCTCCATTATCCATTCCTAAGAGGTGAAGACAGTTTGGATCCTTACCGTCAACTTCAGGATAGGGACAGGCCTGTTCAACAACAAAGACATCAACTCTCAGTGTCAAGATACCGTAAAGTTCCTGTAAACTTAGTTGGTCAAATGATTTTATTTCCCACTGCATAAGTACCTCCTAGGGCAAGATGTTGCCTGCGCTTCTGTAAATATCGTACCATTCTGGTCTAGCCAAGGTAATCCGACTAGCTTGTGCAATCTTGGTCAAACGATCTGGATTCATGGACCCAACAATGGTTTGAATCTTTGCTGGATGGCGCAAAATCCAAGCTACGACAATTGTTTCATGTGAAACATTGTATCGCTCTGCTATTTCCCCAATGGTCTGGTTTAAAAGAGCATAGTCAGGATGATTGGCAAAAATACCTCGTTGCAAATCAATCAAGAAAGGAGACCAGGCTTGGATAGTGATTTTTTTAAGCTGGCAATAATCAATCAGCCCACCATCACGCATAGTCGCAGCATCATCTTTCATATTGACATGTAATCCAGCATCAATCAAAGGCGTGTGAGCAGGAGATAGCTGCAATTGATTAACTGCAAGCGGTTGATCGAGATAGGATTGAAGTAACTCCATTTGGTAAATGTTTTGGTTGCTGACGCCGAAATGATGAACCTTCCCTGCTTTTTTCAAGAGATAAAATGCTTCTGCCACTTCCTCTGCTTCCATTAAAGCATCTGGTCTATGCAAGGCAAGAACATCTAAATATTCTGTATCCAAGCGCTTCAAAATCCCATCTACAGATTCCAAAATATAGTCTTTTGAGAAATCAAAATAACCTTTACGAATGCCACATTTTGATTGGAGAAGCAGGTCCTCACGCTTGAGACCTGCCAACTTGGTGCCCTGAGCAAAGCGAATTTCTGACTCACCTCCGCCGTAAATATCTGCATGGTCGAAAAAGTTGATCCCCTGTCCAACGACTGTATCTAACACTTTAGCAGTTTCTTGCTCTGTCAGACTAGCCATTCGCATACAGCCTAAAGCAATTCGAGAAACCTGTAAACCTGTCTGTCCTAATTCTTGCATGTGTCTTCTCCTTGTAAGCGTTTTTCTTCTATTCATTATAACAGAAAAACTCAGCCGAAACTGAGTTTTAGTTAAAACCATAAATTCTTTTCGCGATTTTATAGACGGCATTGGAAATTTTTCGACCTGGATAACCGTATAGGTTAGTTAATTGTCCGAGTAACCCTTTTCGAACGATTTTAAAGAGAGCTGGATTGTTATCACGAATATAGTGCCATAATTCCTGCTTTTTCATCATATGCTCAGCTGTTCCAGCACGATTGAGAAGGGCACAGGAGATAATGGTCGTAATCTCTACGTGATTGAGCAAATAACTCCGTAAATCAGGATTGTCAATCGCCCCCAAGTCTAAATTATCCACTAGAATCCGATTAACTTTTAACTGCTGGTCAATGCGCTTAATCATGACGGATTCATTGACAGACTGGTCATTTCGCCCAATAAAGTAACGATAAAAATCTACTGGCAGATAGAACATGGTTTTCACAGCCTGTAAAGGGGTAAACACGAAAATATTATCCACATAGAAAGTATGCTCTGGTAGAACGAGACCAACCTCACGCAATAAATCTGTCCTGTAAATCAAGGAATGCATCATCATGTATTGACCCTTGGAAAAGGCACCCACATCCTCCCAACCGAAGATACGGTTCTCAGGTAGAGTGGATTGATAAGACATGGATTTTTTACGAGATTGTCCCTCTTTTTCGTAAACAAAGTTGGAAATGAAGGCATCAACTGGCGTATTTTCGTCTTCCAATGCCTGCAAACTCTCTAGGATCTTCAAATAGGCTCTGGTATCAACCCAGTCATCTGAATCTACAACTTTAAAGTACTTCCCCTTGGCCTCACGTACCCCTGTATTTACAGCTCCGCCATGGCCCTTATTGTCCTGATAGATGGCACGTACGTTTGAAAATTGATTCTCTAGTCCCTCTGCGATTTCCTGAGTCCGATCGGTCGAACCATCGTTGATAATCAGAATTTCAACCTTGTCACCACCTATTACAAGGGAATGAACACAGTAATGAAGGTAAGCTTCCGAATTATAACTCGGAATGGCAATGCTTAGTAAGGTCATCTTTCTCTCCATTTGACACAATTTGTTACTATTTTATCACATTTTCAGGAAAGTTGCTTTTGATATTTTCTTTTTGCTTGATAGGCTCTCCATAGTTGGCCTAAGCCCTTGAAAAAATGGCCATTGACAATAGTTAGAATCCCTTCCACCATCGGTAAATCGACCATGTCACCTGTCATCTTTGCCATCGCCCTAAATGGCATATTATAAAGGAACAGCAGGTTCAAGTCAGGAGTCCCTTTCTGCTCTGCTTTTTTGAGTAAGCTAACCAATAGTTTATGCACACCACGTGCCAACCCACTCTTAGCAAATTGGAGTTTCAAAACTGGATCGTTCAGGCTCAGTTCTTGACCAATTTTCCAGGTTTCTTCTGGAACTGGACGTCCAAGCAATTGTGCAAAATCCTGCGATGAAACAGCCTGTACTTGGGCTGTCAGATAAGTCGGAAGCTGTTCTGAAGCAGGAAATTGGTCTACTGTACCATGTCGGGTAATCTCGCCAACTAAGCGAATATCCTGACTACTTGCACCTACATACAAGAGATAATTTCCAGCCTCTACTTCAAATTGGCCTGTCTCTCTATTAAAATAACGGAAAGTATAGTCCTCAAAAGGGATAAAAATTTGTTTGGACTCTCCTGCTTTTATAAATACTTTTTTAAAGCCTTTTAATTCCTTTACAGGTCGGTAAATCTGACTGTCTTCTTTGCCTACGTATAATTGGATAATCTCAGCCCCATCTACCATTCCTGTATTAGTGATCGTGACGGAAACCCCTGATTCAGACACTTCTAATTGACTGTAAGAAAAGTCTGTGTAAGACAATCCATAGCCAAAGGGATACTTGACATCCTTGTCAACGCTTGTAAAGTAACGGTAGCCTATATAGAGAGCTTCCTTATAGAGGGCAAGATCTCCCTCAGCAGGATAGCCCTCAGAAGACGGAACATCTGCCAACTCAACAGGATAGGTCTCGCTTAGTTTCCCTGACGGGTTGACACGACCTGTCAAGGTATCTAACATGGCTCTAGCGCCAGCTTCTCCTGATAGATAGCCGTGAAGAACCGCATCTACATCCACATCCCAATTCATATCCACAACCGAACCAGCTGATAGGACAACAACGATTTTTTTACCTGTCCCTACCAAGACATTCAGTAAGGATAACTGGTTTTTGGGGAGACTTAGATGTTGACGATCCAAGCCTTCACTTTCACTCATTTCATCCAGCCCCATATAGTACAGAACAAGTTCTGCTTGGTTAGCAAGGTTGACAGCCTTGTCAACTAATTCCCCATCTTCTTTATCTACACGTTGATAGCCTTGTTCGTAACCAATGACATTTAATGGATAATCCGCGATGCAATCCACTGTTTTATCTAATTGTCTTGTATTGATTAAAGAAGAGCCGGCTCCTTGATAGCGAGGATTTTGGGCAAATTCTCCGATGAGGGCTATTTTTATCTCGCTAGATAAGGGCAAGATATTATCCTTATTTTTTAATAGCACAATGCTTTCAGCAGCAGCCTGACGGGCCAATTCATGTTGTGCAGAATAATCTACAGTCTGTTTTTCAGCATTGGCCAACTCCAAAACCACATCAAGTAGCTCATCCACGCGCTCATTCAATACTTGCTCGGATAGACGACCAGACTGAACAGCGTCAATAATTTCCTTTTGACCGACCTTTTTAGTACCTGGCATTTCCAAATGACTACCATTTTCAACACCGAGGACATGGTCATTAGAGCCTCCCCAATCCGATACGACAAAGCCAGTAAAGCCCCATTCGTCACGAAGAATGTCACGCAAGAGGCGCTTGTCTTCATTAGCATAGATGCCGTTTATTTTGTTATAGGCAGACATGATTGCCTTTGGATTTCCTTCACGAACAGCAATTTCAAATCCTGTCAGATAGAGCTCTCTCAGCGTGCGCTCATCTACAATGGAGTCTGAAGCCATACGTCGCAATTCCTGACTGTTTACAGCCAAATGCTTAGGCGTTGCCGCAACACCTTGCGACTGCATCCCTCGAATCATTGCGGCCGCCAGTTTTCCCGCCTGATAAGGATCTTCTGAATAATACTCAAAGTTTCGACCACATAAGGGACTGCGCTTAATATTAAGCCCCGGCCCCAAAATGACATTGACACCCAAGCTGTTTGCTTCTGCACCGAGACCCTGTCCGACACGTTCAATCAGATTTACATCCCAAGAATTTGCCAAAGTAGCAGCTGTTGGGAAACAAGTTGCAGGGACAGAGGCATTCAGCCCTAAGTGATCACCTTCACCTTCTTGCTTGCGAATTCCATGTGGCCCATCAGACAAAAAGATAGATGGAATTCCTTTTTCAGGGTAATCCTTGGTTTCCCAAACAGATTTTCCTGACATGAGAGCTGCTTTTTCTTCCAATGTTAAACGATTAATAATCTCCTGATGCTTCATCATCTTTTCCTCATTCTATTTCTTTATCATTATCATATCAGACTAACGGGGCAATTAAAACGCTTTCTTCATAATCTGTACGATTTTAGGCATAATCTGCTATAAAAAATCTCCCCAGAAAATACTAGGGAGACCGCTCCTATTACTTCTTATACTCAATGAAAATCAAAATCATGACCACCCGTCAAACGGGTGGTTTGAACAAGGGCTGTAAGCCCACATCACCAGCCAGCGCCTAAAGACGCTGGCTTTCACTTTGTTCAAGCCTCACTGCTTTTGACTCGTCACTAGCCTCT
>NZ_JAIJZO010000024.1:0-19965 GCF_019754115.1 Streptococcus sp. 2018110
ATAAATACAGAAGTTAAATGATTTGTTTGTAATTTTAGTTATCTGTTTAAAAAGTCATAAGATTAGTCACTGGTAGGAATTAATCTAACGTATTTATTTATCTGCGTAATCACTGTTTTTAGTCTGTCTCAAAACAGTAGATGTTTTATCTACATTACGCATTTTGAATACCAACATGACGAATCCCTCCTTCTTAATTACAAATTTTTAGCATCTAATTTAACTTCAATTCCTATTATACAAAATTTTATCAAATCTTTCAAATGTACTTTGTTTTCCACAATTGCTGCAGCTTGTTCTTGTTAAAAAAATTGTTGTCATTCTAATTTTCCTCTTCATCATTATTAAGTAAGCAACTTGCTCTCACTTATTATATTCGCAATGCAAAATAAATTTTGGAATTTTTTTCAAAAAAAAAGTTAAATTGTATTGTATCAATTTCAGAACTCACACTTCGGTGTGGGTCAGGACCAAACTATCAATCCTGTCCACGCCCCGACTATGCAGATAGGGAATCAAGGTCCGCTCTGCATTTGCCTCCCGAGACCGCTCCTGCCAAGCTTCCTTGGCTGCAAAATCGACCCGACCACCCACATCAATCAGGACCGTCCTCCCTTGCATATCCCGCAAAAAGATGCTGTCCCCCTGCCCGATGTCCACCACCGTCACCTCGTTTTCCAGCGGGTGTTTGGTCGTGAAAAATAGCAGAGCGAGGATCAAGCTCAGTCCTAGGAGCCAGTTTTTCTTCCTGTGAAAATCATAGAGTAAGAAGAGGCTTACCAGCAAAAGCAAGAGGACCAGCCCAGACGGTTTGCCCAGTATCCAAGGTCGCAATCCCAAATCCGCCACCCAGACAATGATTTTCTCCATAAAAACGAAAAATCCGTTGACCCAAGTCATCTTGACCAGAGGTGACAGGAGAAAAATAACTGACAAACCTGGCAAGAGCAGGACATCAAAGATAAAGGAAAAGACAAATGTCAGGAGAATAGACAAGGGCTGGAAGGCATAGAAATAAGTCATGAGCACCGGCAAAATCCCAAGAGAAATACTAAGACTCTCCACCGCAGCCTTTTTGACCTGCCCCAAGTCCTCAAAATCAAAGACCGTCAGCAAGAAAGCATAGGTAAAAGTCAACACTCCTCCTGCTGTCAGTGGAAATCGGGGCAGCACCAGCAGGCAGACAAAGACTGTCACCGCAAAATTATCCAGCTTCCTCAGACCAAGATTACCCAGAATTTTTTGGACCAAGGACCGCACTACTGACACCGAAAAGCCTGTCAAACCAGCATAGACAAGGGAAAAGGGAATCTGCAACTTGTCTACGGTTTCCTTGGTCAACCCCAAACGCAACAAAACCCAACGAAACTTGTCGATGAAAAAGCCCACCTGCATACCAGACAGGGCAAAAAGATGAATGATACCCAGACTAGAATAGAGGTCGCTCATCTGGTCAAACTCACTGTCCAAGTCCCCAAACAAGAGTCCTGTCATATAGTGACTCATGGGTGCTGGAAAATTGCTTTTGATATAGACCAAGGCCTGCCTCCGCCAGATTGATAGCCAATCAAAAATGTTCCAAGACTGGACAGGAACAATCTTCTTAATCGCTGTTAACTTGACTGTCCGATAGATACCCTGTGTTTTCAGATAGGCCTGGTAGTCAAAACCCTTGAAATTCCGCTGATCAGCTGGCAGGCTGACCTCTGCTTCCACTTCTAGCTGGACTAGATCTGTCAGCTTTTGAAAATAAGCCTGCTCCTCCTGACTGGCTAATTTGTAGAAAACCTGATAGGTTTGTCCGTCAGCCCGACCTCGAAAGGACAGGCTGTCACCATTGATGTCTATGGTATCGGGAATAACCTGCACAGTCGTCACTTGCTCTGGGGCTGACTGGGCTGTCCGCTCCCATTGGACCTTCTGGCATCCGAAAAACAGACCACACAGGGCTAGAAGCGGCAGCATTTTGAGGAAAACTGCCTTACCTTGCCGAAACCAAAAGACCAGCAACAACAAACTCAGCAGGCCCATTGTCAAGAGGGAAAAAGAATGGACTGCAAAGTAGGCCGCCACCGCCAAGATTGCCAGGTGAATGGGCTGGCAGGGGAGCTTAATCGACCGTGACATAAGGTCGGATGCTTTCCATGGTCTTGTCGCCGATGCCCGATACATTGTTGAGGTCGTCCACCGACTTGAAGCCACCGTTTGCCTCACGATAAGCGATAATGTCTGTCGCTCGCTTGGCACCGATGCCCGAAATGGTCTGCAGGTCCGCCTCGGTCGCCGTGTTCAGATTGACCTGACTGGTGTTTTTTTCTTCTTGGGACATAGCAGAGCTGGCAGTCGTGCTGGCCACCACCGAGATATTTTCATCCTTGCTGGCCACATAGACCACCGCTTCGTCGCTGAGCTTCTGAGCCAGATTGATAGACTTAGGGTCTGCCTGACTGGTCAAGCCGCCAGCTGCTTCAACTGCATCATTAACACGCGCATCAGCTTCTAATGTGTAGAGTCCTGGCTTTGCTACCGCTCCTTTGACATCAACGACCAGCTGGCTGGGCTCCTCACTTACTTCTGTACTGGTTTCCTCGATCAACTCAGAGCTATTAGAAGTTTGCTCTAGCTGTGGAAAATCTGGTAGTCCTGTGTGATCAGACTTGGCTGGTTGGCTGAATATTAAGAATGTCGTCAGAAGCAAACCTGCAACTGCTGGCAGAGCAATCTGCCACTTGTATTCTTTAAGCATTTCAATATAAGTTTTAATCGTATCCATAAATTACCTCCACCTATATAGTTCGCAAAAGATACAAAAAAACCCGCAAGCTGCGAGTTTCATTTACTTATTTTTTATCCAACTGAGTACTTGGTTGCCAGAAGAAGCTGGCGACATAGCTAAAGGCATAGGTCAATCCCAAGATGAGAGCAACCAGCAAAAGAACTGGGATACGATAGATATAAGTCAAGATATTTGGCTTTTTCTTGGTTTGGAAGGATGCCGCATGGTCATCTAAGCGTTTGAACTCAGTCTCAATTCGGCTAGTTACTTCTGCTGTACCTGCATCATCCATACGCTTGATGTCCGAAACATCGATAGGATTTCCAAAAGCCACATCGATTCGCTCACCAGCTAAGAGCCCCTTGATAGTCATGGGACCCACATAGGTAGCTGGCATGAGTTTGACCTTGGCTGACTTGGCAATGACCGCCACACCACCTTTGAGCTCAGATGAATGACGACTTCCTGAAGGAAACATAACCAGCGAACGGTCACTTTTTTTCAACATGTTAACTGGATACTTGATGGCTGCCATACCAGGATTTTCACGGTCAATCGGAAAGGCTCCACATTTTGAAATCCACCAGCCAAACCCACGGTCCTTGAAGAGTTCTTTTTTAGCCATAAAGATGAACTGCTTAGGAGCAGCTGCGTAGCCAAGAAAGACTGGATCCCAGAAGGTTTTGTGCGGAGCGATAAGAATATAATTTTCCTCCTGTGGCAAAATCTTCTCTCTATCATGATAGTGAATATTGCCATTGATGGCCCACAACAAGAATGTTAATAGTGTTCGTAGATAAGAATAAAACATAAACTTCTCCTTTTTCAATCCCTCCTATTATAGCACAAATTTGCTTCAGAACGAAATGTCACTTTCTTTCAGAACCTGCCATTAAAATGCCCACTAATTACAAGGTCCCGACTTGTAAAAACCACTAGATAGGTTTACAATAGAAACATGATAAAAATTGAACGTGTAGTAGACATCTTAAAAGCGGATGACAACTTCCGCCATATCAAACAGAATAACCAGACTAACAGCACGTGGACGGATATCCAGTTTGACGCTCTCAGCTATGACAGCCGGACTGTTAGCCCAACGACCCTCTTTTTCGCTAAGGGTTTGGCTTTTAAGAAAGAATTTCTTGAAAAAGCTATCGAGGCTGGGCTGGCTTATTACGTGTCTGAAATCGACTATGAGGTCGGCATTCCTGCTATCATCGTCCATGACATCAAGCAGGCTATGAGTCTGATTGCCATGGATTTTCATGGTTATCCCCAGAAACAGATCAAACTCCTGGCTTTCACCGGCACCAAAGGTAAGACAACGGCGGCTTATTTTGCTTTTAACATCCTTAAACAGAGCAAGAAACCTGCCATGCTTTCGACCATGAACACCACGTTGGACGGCAAGACTTTCTTCAAGTCCACCTTGACCACGCCTGAAAGCCTGGACCTCTTTGCCATGATGGCGGAGGCGGTCCAAAACGGCATGACCCACTTGATTATGGAGGTGTCTAGCCAGGCTTACTTGGTCAAGCGGGTTTACGGGCTGACCTTTGATGTCGGCGTCTTCCTCAACATCAGCCCTGATCACATCGGCCCCATTGAGCACCCGACCTTTGAGGACTATTTCTACCACAAGCGGCTTTTAATGGACAATAGCAAAGCGGTTATTGTCAATGCTGGCATGGATCATTTTGAGGTGGTAAAAGATCAAGTTAGCTCCAAAGACCATGACTTTTATGGGCCGACTTCTGAAAACCAGATTAGCCAGTCAGCAGGTTTTGACTTCACAGCGACTGGAAAATTAGCTGGCCATTACGACATCCAGCTGATCGGTGGCTTCAACCAAGAAAATGCCATCGCAGCTGGACTGGCCTGTCTCCGCTTGGGTGCAAGTCTGGAAGATATTCACACAGGGATTGCCCAAACCAATGTCCCTGGCCGTATGGAAGTCCTGACCCAGCAGAACGGGGCCAAGGTATTCGTGGACTACGCCCACAACGGCGATAGTGTCAAGAAGCTGATTGATGTCGTCTTAGAACACCAGACAGGCAAGGTGATTTTGATTCTGGGAGCTCCTGGCAACAAGGGAGAAAGTCGCCGCAAAGACTTCGGTCTTCTGCTCAATGACTATCCGCAGGTTGAGGTGATTCTGACCGCTGATGATCCCAACCGTGAAGATCCAGCCGCTATTGCTGAACAAATCCGTGACCACATGACCCGACCAAGCAACTTTATCTTGGACCGGGAAGAAGCTATCCAAACAGCAATGAACCAAACAAACTCTCCAAAAGATGCAGTCATCATCGCAGGCAAGGGGGCTGACGCCTACCAGATTGTCAATGGTGAAAAGGCCGCCTATGACGGTGATTTGGAAGTAGCAAAACAATATTTGTAACATAGGGTCCTTGTTCACAGACAAGGACTTTTTTATAACGATTCTCATTAAATTAAAATTTTCAGAAAACTCTTTGTTTTGGTGAATTTTTTTGATATAATACTGGTCGGAACAAATTATTAATGAATCATATTCTGGAAAGGAGGAGTTTGTGTCTTCTATTCAAGCGGAAAATATCCAAGTCTCTTACGACAATCGGATTATTATTGATGAATTATCAACAAGTATTCCAAAAGGAAATATAACGACGATCATTGGTGCCAATGGCTGTGGAAAATCGACCTTGCTTAAGGCGTTGACAAGGATTATCCCTGTCCAAGAAGGGACTATCTATTTAGATGGACAAGCCATTTCACAACTGCCAACCAAGGAAGTCGCAAAAAAATTGGCCCTGCTCCCTCAGGTCTTAGAAGCGACTGAAGGGATTTCCGTCTATGAACTAGTCTCCTATGGTCGCTTTCCGCATCAAAATGGGCTGGGGCATCTCACTGATCAGGATAGAGAGAAAATCAACTGGGCCTTGGAGGTCACTCAGACCGCTCCCTACGCTAGGTTCCCAGTTGATGATTTATCAGGTGGTCAGAGGCAACGTGTGTGGATTGCGATGGCACTTGCCCAAGATACGGATACCATTTTCTTAGATGAACCAACAACCTATCTTGATCTCAATCATCAATTGGAAGTCTTAGAACTTTTAAAAGAACTGAATCAAAGCCGACAGAAAACCATTGTGATGGTCCTTCACGATGTCAATTTATCAGCTCGTTTTTCAGATTATATGATTGCCATGAAAGAGGGAGATATTCGCTACCATGGGTCTGTGTCCAATATTATGACAACTGAGATACTGAGGGACATTTTTAGCATTGACCCTCAATTGATGCAGGTTGCTGGTCAAGATTACCCTATTTTGCTAACTTACGATTTAAAAAAATAATAAGGAGAAAAAATGAAAAAGTTTTTAGCTATTTTTAGTTTATTTGTTGGGCTGGTTTTCTTAACAGCTTGTTCTACCTCTTCCTCTTCAACAGACGCAGAATTGTCTAACATGCCAAAGATTGAAGGCATTACTTACCACGGTGACATTCCAAAAAATCCTAAAAAAGTTGTCAACTTTGCTTACTCTTACATAGGCTATCTCTTACAATTAGGAATTGATGTATCTAGCTATAGTCTAGATTTAGAAAAAAATAGTCCGGCATTTGGAGACAAACTAAAGGATGTTCCACAATTGACAACGGCAGATACAGAAGCAATTGCCGCACAAAAACCAGATGTCATTCTAGTATTTGCTGGTGATGATAACTTAGAAACACTGAAAGAAATTGCTCCAGTTATTGAAATCACTTATGGAAAGAGTGACTACCTGAAAATGCTGACAGATGTTGGTCAGATTTTTGGAAAAGAAAAGGAAGCACAAGCTTGGTTAGATCAATGGGATAAGAAAGTTGCTACTGCGAAAGAGGAATTGAAAGGATTGATTGATACAAGTTCAACATTTACCGTCATGGACTTCTTCGATAAAAACATCTTCCTTTACGGTATCAACTTTGGTCGTGGTGGAGAATTAGTCTATCGCGCTCTCGGTTTTGCTGCTCCTGCAAAGGTTCAAGAAGACATTATCAATAAAGAAGGCTGGTTTGGGGTATCTCAGGAAGCTCTTCCAGAATACGTTGGCGACTATGTGCTTGTTAACGTCAATGATAAAACAAAAGAAGCAGCTGCATCTCTCAAAGAAAGTGATATTTGGAAAAATCTACCTGCTGTAAAGAATGGTCACGTCATCGAGGTAGACTACAACCTCTTCTACTTCTCCGACCCGATGTCTTTAGATTTACAAATTGACGCCTTTGTCTCAGCAATTCAAAAACTTCAGTAAAAGGACTGGATATATGAACAAACTAGCGAGTTCTCATTATCCCAAAACAAAGCCAAAGAATATTTGGCTTGTTTTTTTCATCATCTGTCTTTCTTTCATAGCTGGAGGCTATCTTAGTTTACGCTTTGGAGCTATTTCTTATAGCCACCAACAACTGATAGAAACCCTAAAGCATCCACTGACAGATTCATCCGCTCAGGATGTTATCATCGATTTACGCTTGCCTAGAATGGTAGTCGCCATCTTGGTGGGAGCTGCCATGGCTCAAGCTGGGGCAATGATGCAAGGAATTACACGTAATCCGATTGCTGATCCTGGCTTATTAGGAATCAATGCTGGCGCAGGACTGGCTCTCATTGTTGCCTATGCTCTATTCGGTGGTTTGCACTACAGTCAAATTTTATTAATATGTTTACTGGGCTCCTGTCTGGCAGCCGGTCTAGTCTTTGGTCTAGCTTATCAGGTACAAAAAGGCTACAATCAACTACGGTTAATTTTATCTGGTGCCATGGTAGCAAGTCTATTTTCTGCTATTGGTCAAGCTATTACTATCTACTTTGATTTATCAACTGCAGTGATTGGCTGGCAAGCAGGGGGATTGGTACAGGTAAACTGGAAGATGCTGGCCATCATCGCTCCTCTTATCATCATTGGCCTCATCCTTGCTCAACTCTTTTCACATCAGCTGACCATCCTGAGTCTCAACGAAACCGTTGCTAAAAATCTAGGGCAACGAACCTTACTGATGACCTTGATTTTGTTGGGAATTGTCCTTCTACTCTCAGCTTCTGCGGTAGCTCTTGTGGGCTCACTTTCTTTTGTCGGGCTCATTATTCCTCACTTTATCCGCATGTTTACAGGGAAAAATTACAAGCTACTCTTGCCATTAACTGCCTTTGCAGGGGCTAGTTTCCTCATCTGGGTAGATTTGGTTTGCCGTTCTATCAATCCACCTGTTGAAACTCCCATTAGCGCAGTCATCAGTATCATTGGTCTCCCTTGCTTCCTATGGTTGATTAGAAAGGAGAAACACTTTTGATAAGACATCACAACTCTCTAAAAATATTCACATTCCTACTAATCCTTTTATTTGTCATTTTCCTACTTTCCTTATCTATCGGCTATAGCAATTCATCCTTTTCGGATCTCATTGACATCATGAGTGGTCGTGCCAGTTCATCGACTCTACTTATCATTGGGCGAATTCGCTTACCTAGAATAATCGCCTCCATTATCGGAGGGGCTTCTCTGGCTTTGGCTGGTTTGTTGCTACAAACTTTGACCCGCAATCCTCTGGCAGATTCTGGAATATTAGGAATCAACGCAGGAGCTGGTCTTGTTGTGGTACTATTTGTCGGTCTCTCTTCAAAAATCAGCCCTGTCTTATTGAGTCTCGTGCCTCTATTTGCTATGATGGGCGGTGGATTAACCATTTTTCTAGTTTACTGGATTGCACGTAAGAAGCTGTACGGCATCCATCCTGCACGCTTAATTATCACGGGAGTTGGAATTTCGAGCATGTTATCTGGTATCATGGTTAGCATCATCAGCCAATTAGATGACTTTAAGATGGAATACATTGTCCAGTGGCTCAGTGGTCGAGTAAATGGTGGAGATTGGAAAACTATCGCAATCTATACTCCTCTTCTTCTCTTGATATGGCTGGCAACGTTTAGTCGAAGTCGCTCACTCAATATTATGAATCTAAACGACCAGACAGCCATGGCTTTGGGACTCCACTTACAGCGTGAAAGGCGGATTACCTTGGTATTGGCTACCGCCCTAGCCTCTCTTAGTGTCATTTTAGTTGGTAATATCACCTTCGTTGGTCTCATTGCTGGTCACATTGTGCGCAAATGGTTAGGAAATGATCATCGTGTCATCATTCCAGCTACTATGATAATAGGAAGCTTCATTCTACTTCTAGCGGATACCATAGGACGAGTATTACTTGTCGGAACAGGCATCCCAACCGGCATCATCGTCTCCCTTATCGGTGCTCCCTATTTTCTGTGGTTACTAAAACAAGAAGGCTAGATGACTCCAGCCTTCTTGTTATTTTTCTAGGTAACGTTCAATATCCTCTTTAAGTTTTAATGGACTAGTCGTTGGTAAATAGCGTTTGACCACACGCCCTTGTCTATCCACCAAAAACTTGGTAAAATTCCACTCAATTCGACCTCCTAATAAGGTCGATTTTTCTTTCTTAAGATAGCGATATAGCGGACTAGCTCCTACACCGTTCACTTCAATTTTTGCAAAGCGAGGAAAGGTTGTTCCATAAGTTAAACTACAGGTCTGATTGATTTCTTCAGCAGAACCGGAAGCCTGATTTAAAAATTGATTGCAAGGAAAATCGAGCACGACAAAACCTTTGTCTTTATAAATATCATAAAGTTCTTGCAATTCCTTGTATTGAGGTGCCAACCCACAACCTGGCGCCGTATTGACAATCAAAAGCACCTGTCCTTGATAATAAGCCATGGACTGATCTGTTCCATCTTGTTTTTGTACTGTAAAATCATAAATGCTCATTATATATCCTCCTCTAGTCAAAATAAGTAAATAAATGTTCCATTTCATTTGGAGTGAGTTGTCTGTATGCACCTCGTTCCAAATCCCCCAGCTCAAAACTTCCAAAGGAAATCCGCTTGAGATAAGTGACCTTGACACCATAGGCTAAAAACATCTTTTTGACCTGATGAAACTTGCCTTCTGCCAGTTTGATGGTCGCTCTGCTATGGTCCAAAGAAGCCTCCAAGACAGTCAAATCTGCGGGCTGGCAACGGGTGCCGTCCAAAAAGGTAACGCCTGATGCAAAGAAAGTCGGGGCATCCGGACCCAAGGGGCCGTTAACCTCCACATAGTAAACCTTGTCCACATGGTGGCTGGGATGGAGCATACGATAACCGAGCGGACCATTGTTGGTAATGAGGACTAGGCCTTCGGTATCCCTGTCCAGGCGACCGACGGGGTAGAGACCTTCCCTACTGTCTTGCGAAGAAATCAAGTCGATGACTGTCTGATGCTCCTGGTCTGTCACAGCAGAAACGACTCCTGCTGGTTTGTTGAGTAAATAGTAGACCGAGCCTTTTAGCTCGATTTTTCGCCCTGCCACCTGAATCTCTTGGAGTTCAGGATCGACGATTTGACTGAGACTTTGAGCTGCTTGTCCGTTAATCTTGATTTGCTGGGCTTTAAAAAGTTTTTTAACTTGCTTGCGCGAGCCAACCTTGGCTTTCTCTAAACATTTGTCCAATCTCATATCTCTATTCTAGCATAAAACCTAGGTCTTGACTTTGATTGAAAAAAGACTATAATACTAATTAGTGATATATATAAATGAAATCCAGTTTGCTTGGATTTCCTACTTTTTATAATAAAGGAGAACTTTATGGGACTTTTACAAGATGGCAAATGGGTGGATCAATGGTATGACACCAAGTCAACAGGCGGTAAATTTGTCCGTACTGTCACGCAATTTCGCAACTGGATTACAGCTGATGGACAGGCTGGTCCGACAGGAAAGGGCGGTTTCAAAGCGGAATCTGGTCGTTACCATCTCTACATTTCTTTGGCCTGTCCTTGGGCCAGTCGGACCTTAATCATGCGAAAATTGAAGGGTCTGGAAGACCATATTTCCCTGTCAATCGTTCATCCGCTCATGTTGGAAAATGGTTGGACTTTCGCGGACGGACCTGGTGTTATCAAGGATTCCCTCTTTAACAGCGACTATCTTTATCAAGTTTACTTGAAAGCAGACCCAAATTACACTGGCCGTGTGACCGTTCCTGTCCTTTGGGATAAGGAAACAAATACCATCGTCAGCAATGAATCTGCTGAAATCATGCGCATGTTTAACTCTGCTTTTAATGATATTACTGGAAATTACGATGACTACTATCCAGCAAACCTGCAAGCGGAGATTGATGCCATGAATGACTTTGTCTATCCAAACATCAACAATGGCGTCTACAAGGCTGGATTTTCAACCAACCAGGCAGTCTATGAAAAAGAGGTCAAGAACCTTTTTGCCGCCTTGGATAAATTGGAAAAGCATTTGGCAGACAAGGACTATCTGGTGGGCAATCAATTAACGGAAGCAGACCTTCGTCTCTTTACTACATTAGTGCGGTTTGATCCAGTTTACTTTGGGCATTTTAAGTGCAATATCAAGGCCTTGGTTGATTATCCAAACCTATGGAACTATACCAAACGTCTTTACAATCATGCTGGTATTGCAGAAACGGTGGACTTCGACCATATCAAACAACACTACTACGGTAGCCATAAGACCATTAACCCAACAGGTATTGTCCCAGTCGGCCCTGACTTGGACTGGACACTTGAAAACTAAAGACACATATGTTATAATCATTGTGCTTAAAAGTTCAGGAAACTAAGCATAAGTAAAACACCCATGGTGGCAGCCATGGGTGTTTTTTGTGCTTGCTCGAGGCACGCAGGCTAAGTGACGATCATTTAGTTTACTTTTAGTACGAGGCAACGAGCTGAAGGCTGTACTAAGGTACGGCAAAGCGAGTTCAAACAATCCAGTGGAGTGTTTGAAGTTGGAAATACGGGAACGAAGTTTCCTCTTTCGTCGAAGTAATAAAAGGAAAAATAAATGATTGATTGTCGCTGTTGTTTTGCCACTTACAAATTAGCCACTCCGCAATAAGTTCTGCAACTACGCTGACTAGCAACGGTAGCAAAACAAGTTTCAGGAAACTATCTAGCATAAGTTCTCACCTCCCAACTTGCGCTGTTTAGTGATTGTGACTTAGATATTATACCATAAAATGAACAAATCCTGCTATTATAAACAAGTTTTTTTTATCCACTAATGAAACAACAATTAAATAGCTCCTATAGATATTTTCCACGATTTTCAGAACATCAGTTCCAAAAATAACTGGTTTGCTCCCTCACAATTTCTGTGGTATAATATTTCAGATTTTCAGAAAGAGGAGATTAACATGTCTGACATTAAGGCAAAACGTGTATCCAACTATGAATTGTTTTATGATTTGGTCTTTGTCCTTGCTACTTCTTCACTGACGGGCTTGTTACATGGAGATCATATCGGCTTCAAGGAAATTGTGACCTTTATCACTGCTAATTTGATTATCATGACCTTGTGGATGAATGAAACTATCTATCTCAATAAATATGGCGAACGAGATTTTCTGGATATTTTCACCATTATTCCATCCATGTACCTGATTGGTAACATGTCCCTCAATTTCAGCAATGATTTTGAAGCGACGGCTCTGCCATTTAATGCCTTCTTGACCCTGTCTTATATCCTCATCTTCCTGCAATACTATCTGAGAGGAAGACGGATTGGCTTTAATGAGGACATTAAGGCAACCTTGCAGATGTTAGCCTCTTATATTGCTATCTTTGCTGGTGCAACCATTTTAGTCGTTTTCAAGCTCTGGACCAACGATGAGAGAATGTTGATTGTCTATATCATTCCCTTCTTGATTTCCTTTTTCTTTCAAAAGAGAATAAGTCATGACCCTATCAACTTTCCTCACATGGTGGAACGTTGCCAGCTGATTACCATTATCACCTTCGGTGAAACCGTCATCGCCATCATCAAAAATTATCCGCTACTAGACTTGGCTCTGGAAGGAATTTTGCTTTTCTTCGCGATGGCAACCCTCTTCATCTTCTATATTTCCCAAACCTATCTGTCCATCGACCATCACCGTAAGGCAGATGTGACCGTTTTGCTCTATGCCCACTTGGTGATTGTCCTTGGTTTAAATTTCTTCACCGTGGCAATGGAGCTATTCCCTAGCCATCACAATGATCTGGCCTTGCCCATGCTGATTGTAGGAAACTTACTTTTCTACGGAGGCATCCTTTCGACTTCCTTCTATAATCAACAAATTCACCAAGTTGGTAGAAAAGGACTGTTCATCTACGGTCTGATTTTAGTGATTGGAAATGTTGTCTTACTGCTAGCTGGACATGCAAACCTACTCATCTTTAGCATTCTTAATCTACTCTCACATGGTATGGTAGCCTACCATGTCATTCGTTTCCGAAAAGCTCGTCAGAGTTTGATTGGGGAAGAGGTATAAAAATAAACCACAACAGACCGCTCTAACGGCTTAAAACTGTTGTGGTTTTTAACTCTTATTTTGTCAATTTACTTGCTGCGGCTTGGTCGAGGATAAGAACGACATCGTCATGGTTTTGGAGGACGCTTGCTGGGACATCTTCTGTCACAGGACCTTCCACAGTCGCCTTAATGGCGTCAGCTTTTTCCTGACCATAAGCCATGAGGACAATGGTCTTAGCTGCCATAATGTTGGCGACGCCCATGGAAATAGCCTGCTTGGGCACTTCCTCTGGATCCGCAAAGAAGCGTGCATTGGCTTCGATGGTTGATCGCGCCAATTCAACCAGATGGGTCTGACCATCAAATGGAGCACCTGGTTCGTTGAAACCGATATGGCCGTTGCGACCGATACCCAAAATTTGGAAATCAACTGGATGTTCAGCCAGAATTTTATTGTAACGTTCTGTTTCAGCAACTACATCTATCGCCAAACCATTCGGTAAATAAGATTGTTTAAACGGTTTGGCATTGAAAAGATTTTCCTTCATAAAATGAATATAGGATTGGTCGCTCTCCTCACCTAAACCAACATACTCATCCAAGTTTACAGATGTCACATCCGAAAAGTCTAAATCCGACTCACGAATCAATCTGTAAAATTCTAACGGACTGGAGCCTGTTGCCAAACCTAATACCTTGGCACCTTCGTTCAATTTTTCTCTCAAAATATCTAATGCTACACTTGCTCCTTCAACTTGATTGTTTACTACATGAATTTTCATAGCGCACCTCTTTGGTCTATACCATTTCTTATTTTTCTTTATTATATGGTATAGACCAATTTTTGTCAAGAATTTATACTTATAGAGTATTACATCAACACGAATAATTTTAATTCTCTTCCCATCCATCAAGACTTAAGTGTCTAACTATGATATAATACATTTATGACAGATGTGCTTTTTTACTTATTTTTTATTGGTATTCTGTTCTGCCTTACTGGCTATTTTATTTCTAAATCAAAGGTCCTAAAGTTTATTTTCTACCTGATTGGTAGTTTATTGGTGGCTTTGCCATTTGCCCTATTGATTTATTTTACCTATATTTTATTTTAGTCTAAGGAGTGAATATGAATACTGCAGATTTTGATTTTGATTTACCCGAAGAGCTTATCGCTCAAGTTCCCCTTGAAAAGCGCGACAGCTCTAAACTATTGATCCTCGACCGCGAAAAACGGAGCATGGTTGACAGTCACTTTGACCATATCATCGACCAGCTGAATCCCGGTGATGCTCTGGTCATGAACAATACACGTGTTCTGCCTGCCCGTCTCTATGGCTACAAACCTGAAACTATGGGACATGTTGAGCTTTTGCTTTTGAAAAATACCCAAGGTGATCAGTGGGAAGTTCTTGCCAAACCAGCAAAACGTCTGAAAGTCGGTACCACAGTCGCTTTTGGTGACGGACGATTAACTGCTACTATCGTAGAAGAATTAGAACACGGTGGAAGAATTGTTGAATTCTCCTATGAAGGTATCTTCCTTGAAGTCTTGGAAAGCCTAGGCGAAATGCCACTTCCACCTTACATTCATGAAAAATTAGAAGACCGTGAACGCTATCAAACAGTTTATGCCAAGGAAAACGGTTCTGCCGCAGCTCCAACTGCTGGACTACATTTCACCCAAGAGTTACTCGAAAAAATCGAAGCTAAAGGAGTGAAACTAGTCTATTTGACTCTTCACGTTGGGCTTGGGACCTTCCGACCAGTCTCTGTTGATAACGTTGATGAGCATGAAATGCACTCGGAATTCTATAACCTATCAGCAGAAGCTGCTCAAACCCTCAATCAGGTCAAAGAGAGCGGTGGTCGTATCGTCGCAGTCGGCACGACATCCATCCGCACCCTCGAAACCATCGGTAATAAATTTGATGGCCGTTTGGAAGCTGATTCTGGTTGGACAAATATCTTCATCAAACCTGGCTACACCTTCCGAATCGTTGATGCCTTCTCAACCAATTTCCACCTACCAAAATCTACTTTGGTTATGCTAGTTTCTGCCTTTGCAGGTAGAGAATTTACGTTAGATGCCTATAAACATGCTGTTGAAGAACGCTACCGCTTCTTTAGTTTTGGGGATGCAATGTTCATTCAATAGGCTGTTATCACCAAATTATTCTGAATTCTGATTTTATTGGAGGGCCTTATGAACAAGATTGAAAGCCGCCATCAGCTGATCCTGTCTCTAATCATGGAGAAGAAAATACACACCCAGCAGGAATTGCAAGAATTACTAGAGGTCAACGGAGTCTCTGTCACCCAATCTACCCTCTCCCGTGACATCAAGATGCTCAATCTTGTCAAAGTCAACGAAGATGATTCTTCTCACTATGTCATCAACCCCATTGCTCCTACTCGCTGGGAAAAACGACTGCGACTCTATATGGAAGATGCTTTGGTCATGCTAAAACCTATCCAACATCAAGTGGTTCTCAAGACCCTACCTGGATTGGCTAACTCATTCGGTTCTATTTTGGATGCCATGGAGATTCCTCAAATTGTAGCAACCGTCTGCGGTGACGATGTCTGTCTCATCATTTGTGAAGATGTCGAGGGGGCACAAGCTTGCTTCGAGCACTTGAAACAGTTTACTCCACCATTTTTCTTTAGTAAATTATAAGGCTGGGCTCAAGCCCAGGACCACTACTCAGAGTTCGTGTCAACATCTCAGCGCAGTGGTTGATTGGCAGATTTGTTCGTGTTTTACACTCCAAATTTGGCCTAATCAACTGTGCGGGGGTGGGAAGACGAACTCTTTTATCTTGGTCGAGTTCTTTCCCACTCCCATTAATTTTTCGCAACAAATATGCTATAATAAATTAAGTATCCATAAAGGAGTAATGAAT
Organism: Streptococcus sp. 2018110; assembly: GCF_019754115.1. Classification (NCBI taxonomy): domain Bacteria; kingdom Bacillati; phylum Bacillota; class Bacilli; order Lactobacillales; family Streptococcaceae; genus Streptococcus; species Streptococcus sp. 2018110. The sequence goes on from NZ_JAIJZO010000024.1 coordinate 16,042, forward strand.
ATGAAAAGTTGTTGGCAAGAGTTGCAAATTGCTGCAACAACAGATCAACGTACTATAAAATTAGCATACGCTGAACGGATTAAAAAGGTCCATCCTGAAGAAGACCCCGAAGGTTTTAAACGCCTACAGCATGCTTATAAATCAGCCTTACAATACGCTAAGCAAGCAAGACCAAAGCCAAAACAAACATTTACTGAGTTTGGAGAACAAAGTAACCTTGAAAATCAGCAGAGTGCGACATCGTTCGATTTCTTTGATGATCGCAACGAGAATAAAACTGAAGATATTTCTCATTCCACTTTTGATTTCTCCACTTTCTCACATTCGGAAGAAATTCCCGAACAGGAAGCAAGCGAACAAACTATCGCTGCCAACAACCAACTATTTGAAAATACCAACTTTGTAGACAATATAAAAACTGCCTGCAAAAACTCCCCTTACTACCATCTTCTATATCAAATTTTACTTTCCGATGAATTCAATTTCCATATCAGAGATATAGAAATACAAAAGCAACTAATTGCTGAACTCAGTCAGCTTACTTTTTACGGGGAAGAATTTGAACGCAAAAAGGTCATTGAGCAGTGTGAACTACTGGGATTAGATGAACTAGCTCTTTATCTATCAGAAGATAAACAAAAGCAATTAGAAGATCAATTTAGTACCGATACAGAATCAATAGCACTAGCAGCAGAAGAGTATCTAGGAAAATTATTGTCTTCTCTCGAATTGGTAAGCGATTTTTATTTACTATTGAAAGCCTTTCGCAGTGATGACTTCCGCTATTTTATAGCCAATGAACAATTCTGTAACAAACTAACAGCCCATCTTTTAAACTACTACTTCTTTGGCCCTTGGGAACACCGTATTGAACTTGTTCAACTCTGTCAAAATTATGGTTTAAATGAACTGGCTGGATACATTTATTGGATAGGATTAAATAATCCTGAGACTCAAAAAGGTTTATCAACGGAGAGATTAGTATGATTATTGGAATCGATTTAGGAACAACAAATTCACTAGTTGCAACATGGCGTAATAATAAGGTAGAACTCATTCCCAACAATTTGGGCGATTTCTTAACACCTTCTGTAGTCGGTTTATCTGACAACGGAGATATCATCGTAGGAAAATTTGCTAAAGAACGGTTGATGAGTCATCCTCATCTTACACAATCAAGATTCAAACGCCTAATGGGAACTGGGAAAAAATTGCCTCTAGGTGATCAGATGTATCTACCTGAGGAGCTTAGCGCCTTCATATTGAAAAAATTGATTGAAGATGCCGAAGAATTTCTAGGTGAAAAGGTTGATGAAATTATTGTCAGCGTCCCTGCCTATTTCAGCGATGATCAGCGCGCAGCAACAAAAATTGCTGGTCACTTAGCAGGTGTCAAAATTGAACGAATTATCAATGAACCATCTGCTGCCGCCCTTGCTCTCCACCACAGTCGAGAAGAAGATGCCACTTATATGATTATTGACTTCGGTGGGGGAACACTTGACATTTCAATTGTTGATGCTTTTGCCAATGTTATTGAAATCGTATCGGTTGCTGGAGAAAACCACTTAGGTGGGGAAGACTTCACTCAACAAATTGTTGAAGACTTCATCCAAAATCTTCCTTATAAAAAATCAGACTTGTCTGACGAGGTAATGGGATTTCTTTACCAGGAAGCTGAAAAAGCAAAATTAGCCCTCAATAAGGAAGATAGCGTTCGAATGTCTGTAAACATCAACGATAGTCTTCATGTGTATAAATTAACCAAGGAACGATATGTGGAGATTTGTCGTTTTCTCCTTGCAAAAATGAATGCCCCTATTCAAAATGCCCTACGAGATGCCCAGATACATGCTGAAGACTTGACCGATGTCATCCTAGTTGGCGGCTCAACTAAAATGAAACTCATTCAAGACTATCTAATTTTTCTGCTCAAACGTCCCATCTCGGTTAAAGTTGATCAGGATAAAGCCGTAGCTATGGGGTGTGGTATTGTAACAGGTATTAAAAAACGTGACAAGGGTATCAAAGATGTTGTGTTAACAGACATTTGTCCTTTTACATTAGGTACTGCCATTGTTGGAAATGTCTTCTCACCCATAATAGAAAGAAATACAACACTTCCTGCCTCCTACGTCGAACGCTACTGGACGAATGAATTAGGGCAGCAACATGTTCTATTTACCATTTATCAAGGAGAAAACTACCAAGCCGACACCAATCTTCTTCTCGGTTCCTTGGATATTCCAATCCCTGTAAATCATGAAGAACATGAAGCAATAGACTGCCGCTTCTCCTATGATATAAACGGTATTCTCGATGTAGATATTACCGTTCTTTCTACCGGAAAAGTGTACAACAAAACAATACTACGTGATCGACAACAGCTATCCGCCGAAGAAATATTAGAAAAAAGAGCAAAACTAGCTTCTTTGAAAATCCATCCTCGAGATAGTGAACATTACCAATTATTACGAGCACGCGCAGAACGTCTATTCCGGACCCTATTAGCCGAACAGCGTGATTATTTGATGAACTGTATTCAGCGATATGAAAAAGTGATTGAGACCCAAGATGCAAAACGCATCGCGAAAGCTAACAAAATATTTGAAAACCAGCTAGATGGACTAGAGGAAAGTTGGTAGGACATGCTAGATGTACACACTCTATTAACAACCTTAGCTTCTAGCACAAATCGCTCCTATGCACGCTGGAAGGCCCTACTATCATATCATCCAAGTCAGATGGCTTTGATACTCGAGCAATTGAACGAATCAATCCTTGATTCAATATATGATATTCGAGTCATACGACTCATTGAGCGACGAGCAAAATCTTGTCGTAAAGCAAGTAACAGAGCCTATCTTTTAGAATGGTGCAAAACGCGGCGAGCTCAATTCGAAAATAAAAATGATAACCGACTATTATTAGCGCTATCAATATTTATTGGAATTGCGCAATTCTTATCTCTACTCACTTTGCTTATTTCTCTTACCTGTCTTATGGGAACTACAATTGAACTGGGAGATGAACAAATCAGCTTCCTTCTCAGCAATATTTGGGGTTCCTTCTTGACCTTGCGAGTCCTAAATCGTCTACAAAAAAGAAGATGCTCCTTAGACTACGAACCTGTATTTCAGAAGGATTTTAATAGGCATTTGTATATACTAGGAGGCATTATTGCTCTATGTATGATTCCTAGCTTTATAGGTGCATATCTGGATATTTTTGAATACCATGTTTTTAGTCTTACCAGTATCTTTAGAGGATTTGCTTACGCCTTAGCTATCTACTTATTATTCCAAACAACTAAGACCGAGTTTATTCCATCTAAATCTCGTCATAATGTAACGACTATCTATCTGATACTATTTACACTATTCACTTACCTACTTAGTATTTTTGATTATGACTACCGCTTCCTTTTCTTTATTATTCTATGGAATCAGCTGAGTCTACTCTTTAACTATAAATACCTTGGTTCTCCCGAAGTTGAAGAGGTAGTGAAGCCATTACGTTACTTGAATAAGCAAGTACATCCGCTAATTAGCGGTACGTGTCTTTTATTAATCCATTATTCCATCCTGACAGGTTTTCCCATTCAATATGGCTTTTTAGGTCTAACATTCTTTATTGCCTTTATGACTTTCTTAGCCACTTATAACGCAAAACTTTCCCTAGGTGATAATCATTTAAAAGAAGCACTGCGAGATATTCCTAACTTTTACTTTGCAAATCAGATTATCTTTTACCGCCTTCAATACAAAAATAAACTTTCTTTTAAAATCGAAAGATTCGAAAGTTCTATAATGAAGTTAGCCACCTTACCTTAGTCAAGAATTAGATGTTTCACTATGTTTGAGTAAGTTGATGATTTCATTTGATAACAGGTTTGAAGCTGTTAGGCTAGGTGGCCAAGGCTAA
>NZ_JAIJZO010000025.1:0-19767 GCF_019754115.1 Streptococcus sp. 2018110
TGGGAGAGAGGTTCAAATGAAAATCATAATCGATTAATTCGGAGATGGTTACCTAAAGGAACCAAGAAAACGACTCCGAAAGAAGTCGCTTTTATCGAAAATTGGATTAACAACTACCCTAAAAAATGCTTGGACTACAAGTCGCCAAGTGAATTTCTTTTGGGTGGCTAACTTCAACTTGAAATTTGGGACTAATCGGAGATTGTATATTTTCTTCGTATGCCTGCAGTATATCAATTTATTGCAACAGTATTTATGTTTTTTGTAAAAATCTATGGCTAACTACTCATATTTTAGTAGACTGTCACAGTGCCCCAGAGTCATCAATTAATGAAGTGTACAGTGGAGTTAAATATTTTTCTTCACTGTATCCTCTCAAAAGGAGGGCTTCATGTGCACAATCTAATAATCTCTTAGAAAAGTCTTTCACCATTCTTTGTTCTATATCAGACAGTTTTTTTCTCGAAAATTGTCTACGTAGCTTTGAATAATCTCTGCCAAATTCTATAAAAAACTCCGTACTTTCTAGAATTTCTTCCAATTTCACGAGATTGGCGAGCAGACCTAAATGAAAGGCTATGGGAGCAAATGTTGTTTCAAATGGTTGTGTACATGTACTTCGAAATTCAATAGTTCCTCGCTTGGTAAGCTCCTGATAGTGGTATGAGCGATGGTTTTTGAAATCATCTGCTTTCGGAACAAAGTAACATATCTCGCCAGTTTCTGAATACGCTGCAAATTTTTCTTGCTCAAAAAAAGATTTGACAGTAATTGGTTTAAAATAATAATAACAGTTATCCCTGATGATATAAAACATTGCGGACTCTTCTTGGTATTGACGATATTCTGCCTCAGTATGAAATTCCTCTGAGTAGATACCAACGTTATTCTTTAAGAGGCCATGCATTGAATATTCCCAAAAATAATCCCTAGTAAGGGCCATATCATCTATCTGGTCGAATGGTGAATTTGCAAACAAAAACGCCTTCGCTGCCTCAATTTTGTTAAACGCATTAATGACTCGTAAAAAGGATTTTCGATTCACATCAAACTGCACTTGATTTCCGCAAATAAAGCCAGCATATCTAGTATAGGGATGCATATTAGGTTTGCCTTCTCCTAGCTTGAGATAGTTCATCAACATCCTATATCGGCCCGTATCTACCGGTCTATTGTCATTATTTTCCCAATTGGGATTTATCCCTAACCCCTGCAATTCATGTCCATTTTGGCGCAAATAATATTGAATATTCGCTAGATATTCTTTATGACGCTCTTCTACACTACCAATATTTTTTGCTTTTGCGAATGCAAATTCTAGTGTATTATACGTGACTTCAAATAGTATGAGGTCTCCCGACTCGTGCTGGAGTTCTATCGGATTTCCTCTATCATCTCTTTTGATGATTGTAAATCCATTTTGATTAGAAATGTGTCGCATCATATCTGTAGCGACTTGAATAGAAGTTGCTTTCCCTGAGATATTAACTATCGGATATTCTAATTCTACACCTATAAACAATTCTGGCTTTTCTTTAATGTTAGCAAAATAGTATTCTTCAAAACAATTGCCTATGGATATTCTATCTTCTCTATTCATTTTATAAGTATATCAAAATTTTTGAGTAAAATAAAAACGCCTGCTTACGAAATTATTCTATCTTAGAGTAATTTCGTAAACAAGCGTCCAATCAACATGATGAGTGTTACCGCTGAGACAAGCTCAGCGGTAGACCAGAGCTAGACTAAGAATCAGAATAGGATTCCATCATCATAACACTCAACAAAATTGATGATCTTATACAAGTTCAATAATTGCCATTGGTGCAGCATCACCACGACGTGGTTCAGTTTTGAGGATACGAGTATATCCACCATTACGTTCTGCATAACGAGGTGCAATTTCAGAGAACAATTTTTGAAGTGCTGTAGTAGAAGTGTACTTATCAGTTGCTTCATCATAGTTTTCAGATGCAATTTCGTTACGAACAAATGCTGCTGCTTGACGACGTGCGTGCAAATCACCACGTTTACCAAGTGTGATCATTTTTTCAACTGTTTTACGGATTTCTTTAGCACGAGCTTCAGTTGTAACGATTGATTCGTTGATCAAAAGGTCAGTTGTCAAATCGCGCAACATTGCTTTACGTTGTGAGCTAGTGCGTCCTAGTTTACGGTATGCCATGATTCCCTCCTATATTATTTATCTTTTTTCAATCCTAGACCAAGATCAGCCAATTTAACTTTAACTTCTTCAAGACTCTTGCGACCAAGATTGCGCACTTTCATCATTTCTGGCTCAGTTTTCTCTGTCAAGTCGAATACAGTGTTAATGCCTGCACGTTTCAGACAGTTATATGAGCGAACAGATAGATCCAATTCTTCAATCGTACGATCAAGCATACGATCATCTGAAGCCACTTCAGCTTCTTTCATTACTTCTGCAGATTTTGCAACTTCAGTCAAGTCAGTGAAGAGACCTAAGTGCTCCATCAAAATGCGTGCAGAAAGACCTAAAGCATCTTCTGGAATAATGGTGCCATTTGTGTTGATTTCAAGTGTTAATTTGTCAAAACCATCGTTGCTACCAACACGAGCTGGTTCAACTTGATAATTGACTTTCTTCACTGGCGTATAGATAGAATCTACAGCAAGTGTTCCCACTGGTGCATCATCTTTCTTATTACCCTCAGCTGGTACATAACCACGACCTGAATTGACAGTCAAAACAGCTTTAAAAGTGGCACCATCAGCAATGGTAAAGAGATAATGGTCAGGGTTTACAATTTCAATGTCACTATCTGTAAGAATGTCTCCTGCTGTTACTTCAGCTGGACCTACTACATCAAGTTCAATTTTCTTTTCGTCTTCGACATAAGATTTTACAGCAATGCCTTTGATGTTAAGAATAATTTGCATAACATCTTCACGAACACCTGGAACTGTGTCGAATTCGTGGAGTACACCATCAATTTTAATTGATGTTACTGCAGCACCTGGAAGTGAGGCAAGAAGTACACGACGAAGAGAGTTACCAAGAGTTGTACCGTAACCACGTTCTAATGGTTCGATCACAAATCTGCCGTAATCTTTATTTTCATCAATTTTTGTTATTGTTGGTTTTTCAAACTCAATCATTTCTTACTCCCTCTTAAACGAAAAGCTGTGTATGGAATGTATGATTATACACGGCGACGTTTTGGAGGACGAGCACCATTGTGTGGTACAGGAGTCACATCACGAATTGCTGTTACTTCAAGACCAGCGGCAGCAAGAGCGCGGATAGCAGACTCACGACCTGAACCTGGGCCTTTAACGGTAACTTCAACTGTTTTAAGACCGTGTTCTTGTGCAGATTTAGCAGCTGCTTCTGAAGCCATTTGAGCTGCGAATGGTGTAGATTTACGAGAACCTTTGAAACCAAGAGCACCAGCTGATGACCAAGCAATAGCGTTACCATGCACATCAGTAATCATAACAATAGTGTTATTAAATGTAGCGTGAATATGAGCAATACCAGATTCGATATTCTTTTTCACACGACGTTTACGTGTTGGTTTAGCCAATTTTTCTACCTCCTATATTATTTTTTCTTACCTGCAATCGCAACAGCTTTACCTTTACGAGTGCGGGCATTGTTTTTAGTGTTTTGTCCACGGACAGGAAGTCCACGACGGTGACGGATACCACGGTATGAACCGATTTCCATCAAACGTTTGATGTTCAAGTTAACTTCACGACGGAGGTCACCTTCAACTTTGATTGCATCAACTTCACGACGAATAGCATCTTCTTGATCTGATGTCAAATCTTTCACGCGTACATCTTCTGAAATACCTGCAGCTGCAAGAATTTTTTTAGATGTTGCAAGACCGATACCATAAACATAAGTTAATGAAATAACTACACGTTTGTCATTTGGAATGTCAACTCCAGCAATACGAGCCATGTTTTCTCCTTTCTATTTCTTAACCTTGACGTTGCTTGTGTTTAGGGTTTGCTGGGCAAATCACCATAACACGACCATTACGACGAATAACTTTGCAGTATTCGCAAATTGGTTTGACCGATGGTCTTACTTTCATGTTTAATCCCTCCAAGTATTTCGACTATTTAAAGCGGTATGTGATACGTCCACGTGTCAAGTCGTATGGACTAAGCTCAACAGTTACGCGGTCACCGACCAAAATACGAATGTAGTTTTTACGGATTTTACCTGAAACAGTTGCAAGGACTTGGTGTCCGTTCTCCAACTCAACAGTAAACATAGCATTTGGCATTGTATCGACTACTTTGCCTTCAATTTCAATCACATCTTCTTTTGCCATGCAAAAGTAACCCCTCTCTAAATATCGATTTGATGTCCTCTGAACACAGAGGTAACAATTATAAGTCAGACTAGGCTATTTTATCATCTTTATATAAAAAATGCAAGCCAAATCTATTAGTTTATTGCAATTTTGATAGTACTGTATCAATTGCTTGGAAAACAAGGTCAATGTCTTGGTCACCTTCAATATCATGGACCAGCCCTTTTGCACGATAATGATCAATGATTGGCTGTCCTTGTGCGATATTGACTTCTAAACGACGTTTGACAGATTCTGGCTTGTCATCTTCACGTTGATAGAAGTCTTCCTCTTTGTAGTCTCCAACAGGTGGATTGAATACTTTGTGGAAAGTCTCTCCGGTTTCTTTATGAATAATACGACCGCTGAGACGCTCTACCAATTTTGAAGGATCGATCTCAATATTGATAACACCTTGCAACTCAATTCCTAAGTCAGCCAAATTTTCATCCAGGGCATGGGCTTGTTCAATCGTACGAGGATAGCCATCTAGCAAAAAGCCTTTTTCCTTGATGTCATCCTGAACCAAACGTTCTTTGACAATGCCATTAGTAACTTCATCGGGAACGAGGTCCCCCTTATCGATGTACGACTTGGCAAGAATACCCATTTCAGTCTGATTGGCCATTGCTGCACGGAACATATCTCCTGTTGAAATATGAGCAACATTGAATTTCTCAACAATCTTGGCCGCTTGTGTCCCTTTACCAGCACCTGGTAAACCCATAATTAAAAGATTCATGACAAACTCCTTATTTTGTTTTCACATAAATTTGCCATTATTGACAAACTTATCTAAAAACAAAATAGAAGGTTGACTAGGTCAACCTATATTCTATTCTGTAATTTCTAAGAAACCTACATATTTTCTCTTAAGAAGGTAGCCTTCTAATTGCTTGATGCCTTCGATACTTGTAGAGATTACGATAATCAAACTTGTACCAAGGAACGCAATGCTTGAAGAAAGCCCAAAGAGATTTTGCGCAAGGATAGGCAACAAAGCTACAAAACTCAAGAAGAGTGCACCGATTACTGCCAATCTTGTCAATAATTTTGACAAAAACTGTTCAGTGCCATTACCAGGACGAACTCCATGGATATAGGCTGCACTTTTCTGAAGGCTTTCTGCAGTCTTCTCAGGATTTACTTGAACAAAGGTGTAGAAGAATGTAAAGGCAATAATTAAACCTGCATATACAATCATACCTTTAGCAGTTGAATAATCAAAGTATTCCTGAACCGTCAATAACCACCCGGCACTCTTATTTTGACTTGCGAAATATTGAATCAAAGAAGTTGGAACTGCAGTGATTGAGCCTGCAAAGATTACGGGAATAACTCCTGCTGGATTCAATTTCAGCGGTAAATATGAGCTAGAAGGTGCTCCTTGTGCACGTTTTGTATATTGAATTGGTAATTTATATTCTGCTTGTTGTACAAAAGTTGTAAAATACACAACAAAGAATATTAATACAACGAGTGCAGCAACAAAGATTGCTGACTCCCCCAAACGACTTGATTCAATATTAACAAAGCGATCAATGTAAATCTCGTGAAAAGTTCCTGGTAGTGATGAAATGATACCCGCGAAGATAATCATTGATGTACCATTACCATAGCCCTTTTCAGAAATTTGTTCCCCCAACCAGGTTACAATAATCGAACCTGTTGTCAAAATTGATCCAATCAACAAATATGTTTGCCAATTTAATGGCATATTGGTCAATTTTGCACCAGACAAGGCATTAAAGCCCGCTGTAATACCAATAGATTGAACAAATGCCAGTACCAAAGAAATGTAGCGTGTTGCCTGATTCAGTTTACGACGACCAACTTCACCTTGCTTACCCCATTCAACAAATTTAGGTAAAATATCCATTTGCAAAAGTTGAACAATGATGGAAGCTGTAATATAAGGACTAACCCCTAGTGCGAAAACTGAGAAATTACGCATAGCATTTCCCGAAACCAAGCTCAACATGTTCAAAAATGGAACATTTGACAAGGCTTCAAGACTCTTTGCGTTTACTCCTGGTACTGTAATGTGGGTTCCTACGCGGAAGACAAAAAGGATAAAGATAGTAAATAGAATTTTACTACGTACCAATTTTACCTTTAAGGCATCTTTTAAAAGTTTAAAAAACATAGGCTGTCACCTCTTAGATGACTTCTACTGAGCCACCTTTAGAAGTGATTGCTTCTTCAGCTGATTTAGAGAATTTAGCAGCTTTAACTGTCAATTTCTTCGTCAATTCACCGTTACCAAGAATTTTAATTCCTGATTTTTCAGCTTTAACGATTCCAGCTTCGATAAGCACAACTGGTGTTACTTCTGCACCATCTTCAAAAGCGTTCAATTGATCAAGGTTAACGATTGCGTACTCTTTAGCGTTGATATTTGTAAATCCACGTTTTGGAAGACGACGGAACAATGGAGTTTGTCCACCTTCAAAACCTGGGCGAACACCGCCACCGCTACGAGCTTTTTGACCTTTTTGACCACGGCCAGATGTTTTACCGTTACCTGATGATGTACCACGACCTACACGGTTGCGGACTTTACGAGAACCTGTAGCAGGTTGTAATTCATGAAGTTTCATTATTATTTCTCCTCTTTTATATGCTAGCGCCTGTGAAGTACAAGAGTCTTCCTCCACAAACTCGCTGTATGTAAATATGTAAAATGGACTAGAAGTCGCAAAGATTTCTCTATGCGACTTAGTCTATTTGTTAGATTATTTAACTTCTTCTACAGTTACCAAATGAGAGATAGCGTTAACCATTCCAAGAATAGCTGGGTTATCTTCTTTAACAACTGAAGAGTTCAATTTACCAAGTCCAAGTGCAACAACTGTTTTACGTTGTTCTGGTTTGCGACCGATTGGAGACTTAGTCAAAGTGATTTTAATTTGAGCCATGAGTATCTCCTTTCTTATGCTAAATCAGAAACTGAGATGCCACGAAGTGCAGCCACTTCTTCAGCACGTTTCAATTGTTTCAAACCTTCAACTGTTGCGCGAACGATGTTGATTGGTGTGTTTGAACCAAGTGACTTAGAAGTCACATCTGCGATACCTGCCAATTCGATTACGGCACGAGTTGCACCACCGGCAGCAACCCCAGAACCTTCTGAAGCAGGTTTCAACAATACACGAGCGCCACCAAATTCTGAGCGAACTTCGTGAGGGATTGTTGTACCAACCATTGGTACTTCAATCATGTTTTTCTTAGCAGATTCAACTGCTTTACGGATAGCTTCTGGTACTTCTTGAGCTTTACCAGTACCGAAACCTACGCGACCGTTACGGTCACCAACAACCACAAGAGCTGCAAAACGAAGACGACGTCCACCTTTAACAACTTTTGTAACACGGTTGATGGCTACTACGCGTTCTTCAATTTCAACTGCGTTATCTTTGAATGCCATTTCTTAGTGTCCTCCCTATTAGAATTTCAATCCGTTTTCACGAGCTGATTCAGCCAAAGCTTTCACACGTCCGTGATAGAGATATCCACCGCGGTCAAAGACCACTTCAGAAATACCTTTAGCTACCGCGCGTTCAGCAACGAGTTTACCTACAACAACAGCTTGTTCTGTCTTAGTACCTTTTGAAACTTCTTTATCAAGAGTAGAAGCGCTTGCGAGCGTTACACCCGCTACGTCATCAATCACTTGAGCGTAGATGCCTGTATTAGAACGGAAAATGTTCAAACGTGGGCGAGCAGCAGTTCCAGAGATTTTACCGCGAACGCGACGGTGGCGTTTTTGGCGGATTTTGTTTTTATCTGGTTTTGAAATCACAATATTCACCTCTTAATGTATGATTCTGTTTCTTACGAAACAATTTGAGAAATAGTCAGCCAGGTGGCTAAGCCACCTCAGCAAGCTATTATTTACCTGTTTTACCTTCTTTACGGCGAACGAATTCACCAACGTAGCGGATACCTTTACCTTTGTATGGCTCAGGAGCGCGAAGGCTACGGATGTAAGCTGCTGTTTGACCAACAACTTCTTTGTTGATACCAGACACGACGATTTGTGTTGGTGTTGGAACTTCAAATGTGATACCTTCTGGTGCAACCACTTCATCTGGATGTGATTTACCAACAGCAAGTGTCAATTTGTTACCAGCCAATTGAGCACGGTAACCGACACCACGCATTTCAAGTTCTTTTTTGAAGCCTTCAGAAACACCAACAACCATGTTGTTGAGGTTAGCACGGCTAGTACCGTGAATAGTCTTCATTTCTTTTGAATCGTTTGGACGGTGAAGAGTTACTTCTGCACCTTCCACACGGATTTCAATAGCAGTTGGGAATTCACGAGTCAATTCCCCTTTAGGTCCTTTTACAGTTACCACGCCGTTGTTTTGAGCAAGCTCAACACCAGCAGGCAATGTAATTACTTTATTACCAATACGTGACATATTTTTTAATTCTCCTGTTAAATTATCAAGCCGTCTAGCGACTAGTTTTCACGGGGGCTCATGATACAGAGGGCGTTAAGAAGTCAAAGTAAAAATAGGAATCTTGACGCAGAAGCCTAAGCTTCGAGGAAGGATTGTCTTTTTTACACAGACTTTAGCCCGTGTTCGAATGAGCAGGTTTCATGATCGCATTTGAGAAGCAATCATGCTTTTAGGTTTCAATTTCTAAATGTGGCAAGGTAGAGCGACGCAGGCTATACTCGAGTATGCCAAGACGCTCTAACACAGGCACATGACGAAATTGGAAGCTAAAAGATTACCAAACGTATGCGATAACCTCACCACCAACGTTCTTTTGACGAGCTTGTTTGTCAGTCAAAAGACCTTCTGATGTTGAGATGATTGCGATACCAAGTCCGTTAAGAACTTTTGGAATATCTTCACGTTTTGAGTAAACACGAAGACCTGGTTTTGAAACGCGTTTCAAGTTAGTGATAACTTTTTCACCGTTTGGTCCGTATTTCAAGAATACACGGATGATGCCTTGTTTGTCATCTTCGATGAATTCAACGTTTTTCACAAAACCTTCGTTTTTAAGGATTGTAGCAATACCTTTTTTGATGTTTGATGCAGGAACTTCAAGTACTTCGTGTTTTGCTTGGTTAGCGTTACGAATACGTGTCAAAAAATCTGCAATTGGGTCAGTCATAACCATTTGTTGTTTCTCCTCTTACTAGCAGTTTGATTGGATCACTTGCTAGTTAATGATGTCCTTTCGGACAAGTAGTAAGTGTATATATAGAATAAGTTGCTAGTCCTAAGCAAGTCTAGGAAGCACTTCGCAGGCAATACTGAGGTATGGCCAGAAGTGCTGACGACGAATTGCAACGGAATAGCAAGTTATTCTTACCAAGAAGCTTTTGTTACGCCAGGAATTTGTCCAAGGTAAGCCAAGTCGCGGAAGCATACACGGCACAATTTGAATTTGCGGTAAACTGAGTGTGGACGTCCACATTTTTCACAGCGTGTGTAAGCTTGTGTAGAGAACTTAGCTGGGCGTTTGTTCTTAGCGATCATTGATTTTTTAGCCATTTATTCTCTCCCTCTTATTTTGCAAACGGCATACCAAGGCCAGTAAGCAATGCACGTGATTCTTCGTCAGTGTTAGCAGTTGTAACGATAACGATATCCATACCGCGAGTCTTATCAACATCGTCGAAGTTGATTTCTGGGAAGATCAATTGCTCTTTCACACCGAGTGTGTAGTTACCACGTCCATCAAATGACTTAGTTGGTACACCGTGGAAGTCACGTACACGTGGAAGTGAAACTGTAACCAATTTGTCCAAGAACTCATACATACGTTCGCCACGAAGAGTTACTTTCGCACCGATCGCAACACCCTCACGAAGACGGAAGCCGGCGATTGATTTCTTAGCTTTAGTGATAAGTGGTTTTTGACCTGAGATCAAAGCCAATTCTTGAGCAGCTTTCTCAAGGTTTTTAGCGTTAGAAACAGCGTCACCAACACCCATGTTCAAAACGATCTTATCAACTTTTGGCACAGCCATAACTGAAGAATAGTTAAATTGTTCAGTCAAAGCAGGAACTACTTCATTAAGATATTTTTCTTTTAAACGATTTGCCATTATACTTCTCCTTTCCTTCGTGATTAATCAAGCACTTCGCCTGATTTTTTGTTGTAGCGAACTTTTTTGCCGTCTACAAACTTGTAACCAACGCGTCCTGCAACACCATTTTTGTCAAGAACTTGAACGTTTGACACATGGATTGGAGCTTCTTTTTCAACGATAGCGCCTTGAGGGTTTTCGCTGTTTGGTTTTTGGTGTTTCTTAACGATGTTAACACCTTCAACAATAACTTTGTTTACTTTTGGAAGTGCTGTTACGACAACTGCTTCAACGCCTTTGTCTTTACCAGCGATTACGCGAACTTTATCGCCTTTTTTTACAAACATTTGATTTCTCCTATGATTTCTTACGCCCTAATGGGCACCCTGGTTAGTGATTTAACCAGGGGACTTAGTTTGTTTTCTAGTTTACTAAATCCATCACAGACTTCGTTAGTTTGTTTTGATGTCCCCAAGTACTATCTACAACAAACTGCCTAGTCTGTAACAAATTTACTAAAACTATTTGATTAAAGTACTTCTGGTGCCAATGAAACGATTTTCATGAAACCGCCATCACGCAATTCGCGTGCCACTGGACCAAAGATACGAGTTCCGCGAGGGTTTTTGTCTTCACGGATGATAACTGCAGCATTCTCATCGAATTTGATGTATGAACCATCAGCACGACGAGCACCTGTCTTAGTACGAACGATAACGGCTTTAACAACGTCACCTTTTTTAACCGCACCACCAGGAGTAGCTTGTTTTACTGAAGCAACGATGATGTCGCCGATGTTCGCGAATTTACGTCCTGAACCACCAAGAACTTTGATTGTCAAGATTTCACGTGCGCCACTGTTGTCAGCAACTTTCAAACGAGTTTCTGTTTGAATCATGTCAATTTTCTCCTTTCAGGTTGATTAAATGATAACTGCCTCTTCCACAACTTCTACAAGACGGAAACGTTTTGTAGCTGAAAGTGGGCGAGTTTCCATGATACGAACGATATCGCCTTCTTTAGCAACATTGTTTTCATCATGAGCTTTGTACTTTTTAGAGTAGTTAATACGTTTACCATAGACTGGGTGGTTACGTTTAGTTTCAACTACAACTGTGATTGTTTTGTCCATTTTGTCAGATACTACGCGTCCAACAAGAACTTTACGATTATTGCGTTCCATTGAAATTCTCCTTTCCCAATCTATTATTTAGTTTCAGATTGCACAGTTTTGATACGTGCAATTTGTTTCTTCACTTCGTTCAAACGAGCAGTTTGCTCAAGTTGACCAGCAGCAGCTTGGAAACGAAGTTCGAAGAGTTCTTTCTTCAATTCGTTTTCTTTCTTAGCAAGTTCTTCTTGAGAAAGGCCACGAAGTTCTTTTACAAAATCTTTAATTTCTTGAAGTTTCATGTCTTCTCCTTATTCTGCTTCACGTTTTACGAATTTAACTTTAACTGGCAATTTGTGACCAGCAAGGCGGAATGCTTCGCGAGCGATTTCTTCAGAAACGCCAGCTACTTCAAACATAACCTTACCGCGTTTAACTGGAGCTACCCAACCTTCAGGAGCACCTTTACCAGAACCCATACGTACACCGATAGCTTTAGCAGTGTATGATTTGTGTGGGAAGATCTTGATCCAAACTTTACCACCACGTTTCATGTAACGCGTCATAGCGATACGGGCAGCTTCGATTTGGCGGTTTGTAATCCATGAGCTAGTAGTTGCTTGAAGACCGTATTGACCAAAGTCTACTTGTTTTCCACCTTTAGCTTCACCGCGCATTTTTCCACGGAATTCACGACGGTGTTTTACACGTTTAGGTACTAACATTTGTTATTTACCTCCTTTAGTGTTTTTACGAGCTGGAAGAACTTCACCACGGTAGATCCATACTTTAACACCAAGTTTACCGTAAGTTGTTAAAGCTTCTTCCCAAGCGTAGTCGATATCCGCACGAAGTGTATGAAGAGGAACAGTTCCTTCTGAGTAGCCTTCTGCACGGGCAATATCAGCACCGTTCAAACGACCAGAAACTTGTGTTTTGATACCTTTTGCACCAGCGCGCATTGCACGTTGGATAGCTTGTTTTTGAGCACGGCGGAATGCCACACGTTGCTCCAATTGACGAGCGATTGACTCACCAACAAGGTGTGCATCCAAATCAGGTTGTTTGATTTCGATGATGTTGATGTGTACTTGCTTACCAGTCAATTTGTTCAATTGAGCACGAAGTGCATCAACGTTGCTACCAGCTTTACCGATAACCATACCTGGCTTAGCAGTGTGGATAGAAACGATTACTTTATTTACAGCACGTTCGATTTCGATTGTTGATGTTGACGCATCAGCCAATTCTTTTTTGATAAAGTTGCGGATTGCAAGATCTTCATGAAGGTAATCCGCGTATTCTTTTTCAGCATACCATTTAGCATCCCAATCACGGATGATGCCAACACGCATACCAATTGGATGTACTTTTTGACCCACGTTTTTACCTCCTTATTTCTCTGCCACAACTACAGTGATGTGAGCTGTGCGTTTGTTGATTGGCGAAGCAGAACCTTTCGCACGTGGACGGAAACGTTTCAACGTTGGTCCTTCGTTTGCGAATGCTTCGCTGACTACCAAGTTAGCTTTTTCCAAACCAAAGTTGTTTTCAGCGTTAGCGATTGCTGAGTTCAAAACTCCCTCGATAATGCCTGCAGCTTTGTTTGGTGTGAATTTCAAGATTGCGATTGCGTCTGCTACGCTTTTGCCACGGATGTTATCCAAGACAAGACGTGATTTACGAGGTGAAACACGTACTGTGCGAGCAGTTGCTTTAGCTGAAGTAATTTCTGCCATTGTGTTTTCCTCCTAAATTATTTACGACGAGTTTTCTTGTCGTCAGCAGCATGACCTTTGTAAGTACGAGTTGGTGCAAATTCACCAAGTTTGTGACCTACCATGTCTTCTTGAATGTATACAGGTACGTGTTTACGTCCATCGTAAACTGCGATTGTATAACCGATGAAACTTGGGAAGATCGTTGAACGACGTGACCAAGTTTTAATTACTTTTTTCTTTTCGTCGTTTGCTTGAGCTTCAACTTTTTTCATCAAATGCTCATCGACGAAAGGTCCTTTTTTAAGACTACGTCCCATTTTAGTGTTTTCTCCTTTAAAATATGTACCACAGCGGCTTGTCCGCAAAATAGCGGACTACCGAGTTGGCGGATGATATAGAATGCTAAGCAACTAAAAATAGATTATTTTTGGTTGCGACGACGAACGATAAGTTTGTCAGATTTAGCTTTCTTGTTACGGGTTTTCAAACCAAGAGCTGGTTTACCCCATGGTGTAGATGGTGCTTTACGACCAACTGGTGCTTTACCTTCACCACCACCGTGTGGGTGATCGTTAGGGTTCATTACAGAACCGCGAACTGTTGGGCGGATACCTTTCCAACGGCTACGACCTGCTTTACCAAGGTTAACAAGGCCATGTTGTTCGTTACCTACAGTACCAACAGTAGCACGGCAAGTACCAAGGATCATACGAACTTCACCTGATTGAAGGCGAACAAGAACGTATTTACCTTCTTGACCAAGAACTTGTGCAGATGCACCAGCAGCACGAACCAACTCACCACCGCGACCTGGTTTCAACTCGATGTTGTGAACAACAGTACCGACTGGGATGTTTGCAAGTGGAAGTGCGTTACCAACTTTGATATCTGCTTCTGGACCTGAAACGATGCGTTGACCAACTTCAAGACCTTTAGGAGCAATGATGTAAGCTTTAACACCGTCTGTGTAGTGTACAAGAGCGATGTTTGCTGAACGGTTTGGATCGTACTCGATAGTTTTAACGATTGCTTCAACGCCATCTTTGTTACGTTTGAAGTCTACCAAACGGTAGAAACGTTTGTGACCGCCACCTTGGTGACGAACAGTGATGCGACCGTTGTTGTTACGACCAGCTTTGCTCTTCAAAGCAACAAGCAAGCTTTTTTCTGGAGTGCTTGTTGTGATTTCAGCGAAGTCCAAAGAAGTCATGTTACGACGGCCATTTGTCGTTGGTTTATAAACTTTAATACCCACGTTAATTCCTCCTTTGATTATTCAGCGTCAGCTGTAGCGAACAATTCGATCGCTTTTGAATCCGCAGCCAATGTGATGATTGCTTTTTTCACTTTGTTTGTGCGACCTACATAACGACCTACGCGTTTTGTTTTAGGTTTCACGTTGATTGTGTTAACATTTGCAACTTTAACACCCTCGAATGCAGCTTCAACAGCTTGCTTGATCAAGAGTTTGTGTGCACGAGTGTCAACTTCAAATACATACTTGCCTGCTTCGAGTTGGCCCATTGAGCTTTCTGTGATGACAGGTTTTTTGATAACATCATACAAATTCATTATGCAAGAACCTCCTCAATTTTAGAGATAGCTGCTTGAGTTACAAGAAGTTTGTCTGCATTTGCGATGTCAAGTACGCTTGCAGTTGTTGCAGTTGCAACTTTAACTCCTGGGATGTTACGAGCAGAAAGAGCTGCAAATTCGTTGCCTTCTTCAAGAATAACAAGGACTTTAGAATCAATGCTCAATGCTGCAAGCACTTTTGCAAATTCAGCAGTTTTTGGAGCTGTGAATTCAAGTGAGTTAACAGCTACAAATTTGTTTTCAGCAACTTTTTCTGAGTAAACAGATTTAAGTGCCAAGCGACGAACTTTTTGTGGAAGTTTGTACGCGTATGAACGTGGAGTTGGTCCGAAGACTACGCCACCGCCACGCCATTGTGGTGAACGGATAGAACCTTGACGAGCACGTCCAGTTCCTTTTTGACGCCATGGTTTGCGTCCGCCACCTGAGACTGCTGAGCGGTTTTTAACTGCGTGAGTACCTTGACGAAGGCTAGCACGTTGGCTGATGATTACATCAAACACAACTGCTTGGTTTGGCTCGATACCAAAGATCGCATCGTTAAGAACTACTTCACCAGCTTGTTTACCAGTTTGGTCAAATAATGTTACGTTTGCCATTTCGACTGATTTCCCCTTTCCTTATTATTTACCAGCTTTAACTGCTGACTTGATAGTGATAAGAGATTTCTTAGCACCTGGTACGTTACCTTTGATAAGGATAACGTTCTTTTCTGGAACAACTTGTACAACTTCAAGGTTTTGAATTGTTACACGGTTGCCGCCCATGCGACCTGCAAGGTTTTTACCTTTGAATACACGGTTAGGTGCAACAGGACCCATAGAACCTGGACGACGGTGGTAACGAGAACCGTGAGCCATAGGACCACGTGATTGACCATGGCGTTTGATAACACCTTGGAAACCTTTACCTTTAGATGTACCAGTTACATCAACAACATCACCAGCTGCGAAAGTTTCAACTGTAATTTCTTGTCCAACTTCCAAGCCTTCAATGTTTTTGAATTCACGAATGAAGCGCTTAGGAGCTGTGTTAGCTTTAGCTACATGGCCTTTGGCAGGTTTGTTGCTCAATACTTCACGTTTGTCATCAAAACCAACTTGAACTGCTGCATAACCATCAGTTTCAACTGTTTTCACTTGAAGAACAACGTTTGGAGTTGCTTCGATGACAGTAACAGGGATAAATTCACCAGATTCAGTGAAGATTTGAGTCATTCCCACTTTTTTCCCTAAGATTCCTTTTGTCATGAGAAAAATATTCCTTTTCTTATTTTATAGTTAAAAAGTTTTTAACGAGCGTTTTTTATGCTCAAACCAAGATACACCGAGTTTAACCCGTGTTCAATTACTATAAATGAACACTTGCTTTTCTACCTTGCTACTTGATTACAATTTGATTTCTACGTTTACACCACTTGGAAGATCCAATTTCATCAAAGCGTCAACTGTTTTTTGAGTTGGGTTGATGATGTCGATCAAACGTTTGTGTGTACGCATTTCGAACTGCTCACGAGAGTCTTTATACTTGTGAGTCGCACGGATGATTGTGTAGAGGCTACGTTCTGTTGGAAGTGGAACTGGACCTGCCACTTGAGCACCTGTACGTGTTGCAGTTTCAACGATTTTTGCAGCTGCTGTATCAAGTGTACGGTGTTCGTACGCTTTCAAGCGGATGCGGATTTTTTTGTTTGCCATCTTTTTCTCCTTTTCGTCTATTTAACATAATAGGCTAGCTCCACAAGAAAACCAACACGTGTTGCGTGGCAATGCAACCGAGCGTGTCGCAACCTCTTGCATCAAAGCTACAGCCGTAATTTTTACGGCACTAGAACATTCTATCAGATTATATTTCTCATTGCAAGAGTTTTTACTCAAAAATTCAAAAAATCCCAAAACTTTTATTTCAGGATTCGTCATTACTTATTTTTTATTTGAGTTAGCCATCAACGATTTTTTTCAAACATCCTTGTAACTCTCGAATTATTTTTTTGACAGTCAGCAAAACTCTGTCCGCTTATCAATTTCCCATATTTTCAAATCGGTCATTGATTAAATTTTTTCGATAATCTCTCAGGAGCCCCCTTAACATCAGCAACTCATCATTACCCAAGCTCGGTGATTGAATTAGATCATGAATCTCTTCATGGAGGAAACAATCAAATTTACGTTTTTGACTTTCCTATTTACGAATCATAGCCTCGATGTGGTTTCTAAATTTAACCTTGAAGTAGCAATATAGCCTACCTAAGTTTCAAACTTCAAACAAACCGTTTCAAATTCCATAACATAGTCTCCCTTAGTTAACTGTTTTAGTTTATAAAAAAATACTGTTTTTTGCCTACTTACTTGATGGGAGTTAGGTATCTTTTACTGTTAGCGATGGCCATTTCTTTTTCCACTGTTTTTTAAGAATTCTTTGTCGATACAATTCCATACGATTAGGATCCGCTAAGAAATGTGGTGTTGGTCGTACTTGGTAGGCATAAATGTCATCCAATCCAAAAGGAGCAAATATTTCTAATTTATTTCTTTCTGTTCGACAAATACCTATCGCTGTGCATCTTTCTGGAAATTTTTCAATCGCATCCCTTGATGATTGATACGGTTTAGTATTCGGACTATGGATATGCATATACACTTGATTTTTTAATTCCCATCGATAGGCTGGATAATTTTGATATAAATCGCTTTCTATTCCCATTGTCTCTTCATAAGAAATATTTTCATCAAAAAACACGAGATCGACATCTGTTTCTTCATCAAAACTGTATTGATTCCAAATGAAATTACGGATAGTTCCCGCACAGAGCCAGCAATCTGATAAATTCAGTCTATCCATTATGTCTAATATGACCAAAATATTTTTATCAGCCAGTAGATGCCTCTCTAATTCCTCACTCAGCCTCTTATTTCTTTCTGTAAAACTATCTCTCATCTGGCCTCCCTTTTGATTTTCTGGCTCATGATTCATTTCTCCCCCAGACTGTTTCACTCCACCGAACCTCAATTCGCTCTTTGATTTTCAACTCATGATAAAAAGGTCCACTGGACCTTAATTCGCTTTCTTGTTTTCAGGCTCATGATAAAAAGGTCCACTGGACCTTTTTATTCCTCTTCCATAAAGCTGTTAAAGACTTCTTCAATCATATCCCATTCTGCTGTTGCGTCTTCTGGGATAGGTTGCAAATCGCCTTCTGTGCCATTCTCATTCTCAATGTATGAGTAGGCTTGGATTTCAACTTCTCCGTTCTCATCTTCTTCTGCACTTGCAGGAATCAAGAGAACATAGTTCTTACCAAACTCTTCTTGACCGTCAATCGTCAATAAGATTTCAAAAAGTGTTTCATTACCTTGGTCGTCTACCAAAGTAATCAACTCACGTTCGTCGTGATTGTGGTCGTGTTCATGGTCATGATGATGTGCCATTAGAATCTCCTTTAAAATGTTCTATCTAAATAATTTTGTAAAATCAGCTGAGCTGCTAATTTATCAATAACTTTCTTGCGTTTTCCTCGGCTGATATCCGCTTGCTCAATCAGCATCCGTTCTGCTGCAACAGTTGTTAAACGTTCATCCTGATAATCAACTGGAAGTTTATAACGCTCAGTCAATAAATCACCGTAAGCTTGACTAGCTTCCACACGTGGACCACTAGTATTATTCATATTCTTGGGCAAGCCTACAACAAATTTATCAACCTTGTACTGTTCTACAAGTTCGGTCAAACGCTCCAGACCGAATTCGCCCTTTTCTTCATCGATTGGGATGATTTCCAACCCTTGGGCCGTGAAACCTAACGGATCTGAAATGGCTACACCAACTGTCTTGGAACCGACGTCTAATCCCATTATTCTCATTAGAGGTCAATCCCATTCCCTTTCAAATAGTAGCGCACCAATTCTTCAATGATTTCATCTCGTTCATGCTTACGAATCTGATTGCGGGCATCATTATAGCGAGGAATATAAGCAGGGTCCCCACTTAATACATAGCCAATGATTTGGTTAATCGGATTATAGCCCTTTTCCTCCAGCGAACGATAAACACTAGTCAATGTTTTGCTGATTTCTTGTTTATCTGTATCATCTAGGCGAAAACGAACGGTTTCTTCGGTAAATCCCATACTTACACCTTCTTTCCCTATTTTTTACATTATATCACAAATTTTAATTATTCTCAAAAAATGCGCAAAAAGAACCCCAAAAGAGTCCTTTTGTACATCTTATAGAGCTGCTCTCATACGAGCTTGAGCATTTTCAACATTGCGCACTGCACGTGGCAAGAAAGCGCGTATATCATCTTCTTTATAGCCCACTTGAAGTCGTTTCTCGTCAATCAAGATTGGACTCTTCAAAATACGTGGGTTAGAGGTAATTAAATCAATGACCTCATTCACACTCAACTCTTCAATATCAAAGTCCAGACTCTTTGCATAACGGTTTTTTGACGATACGATACTTGCAATACCATTCTCTGTTTTTGTTAAGATGTTTAGGATTTCTTCCTTAGTAATGGCTTCCTTCGCAAGATTATGCTCATTATAAGATAATTGGTGAGCATTTAACCAATTTTTCGCTTTCTTACAAGAAGTACAACTAGATACAGTATAAATTTTAATCATGTAGTCACTCCTTTGCTACATTTTATTAAGCACATTATAGACTATTATATCATAAATTCCCTCGGTCTGCAGACCTATTTTTTGAAAAACATTAAATTTTAGGGTAAAAATTCGGTTTTCCCAAATTTCAAGTTGAAGTTAGCCACCCAAAAGAAATTCACTTGGCGACTTGTAGTCCAAGCATTTTTTAGGGTAGTTGTTAATCCAATTTTCGATAAAAGCGACTTCTTTCGGAGTCGTTTTCTTGGTTCCTTTAGGTAACCATCTCCGAATTAATCGATTATGATTTTCATTTGAACCTCTCTCCCA
>NZ_JAIJZO010000026.1:0-19162 GCF_019754115.1 Streptococcus sp. 2018110
CTAAGAAATTAGTCCAAGATAGTAGAAGCAGAAAGAAAAACACAGACAGTTCGGCTGAATTTCATCAGAATCAGCTTGAATCTATCTGTGTTTTTTATTTACTGGCTAGTTTTTGCCCAGTCTCTTTACAATCTTTGATTGAGATTCGTTTTTGTTTATCAGTCATTTACCCACACCCCGCTGACATAATCCTCAGATAGAATGGTTTGACTTAAAACTTTTTTTGCTTGCCAGTCATAGATGAGTGCCTTACCAGCCAGAATCAATAATAATCTGTTACCGTCTAGTTGGCGGACATGGTCAATATAATAAGGACGAGGATTAAGCTCGTCTAGACGGTGGTAGCTCTCTTGACCTGTTTGGGTATTATAAATGGTGAAAGAGATTGCAGATAGCCAATCGCTTTCGTGCTCAATGAATAATAGGTTATCTTCCTTGAGTGGTTGGATGCTTCCTGGTGCAGGCTGTGATAAGGTTATGGAGGAAAATGTACGTGTCTTTGTATTGAAGGTCAAAATATCATAGGAAGTCTCAATATCCTTGTAATCTAAAGCATGGTGACTAGTGATTGGAAGATAGAGTATATCCTTTGCAAGGAGTCCTTCATGAGCTACTAGATTTTTATCATATTCGACTATATCTGATCTTGTAAAGCTTGTTTTATCGATAATATAGAGAACATTTTTTTGAGAATCTGATTGACCAGTGGTCATTTGATTGCCGTTTAAATAAATGAATGTATCATCTGCATAGACATATGGAAGTGGGAAAAAATCATCATCTAGTTTTAATTGATTTTTTAATTTGAACGTATTATCGAACTGTGATAAGGCATGGAAAGGACCTGCTGTATAAAAATGTTGTCCATCAGTTCCGCTGATGTAGGTAGCGTATTTGCTTGGCTTACGAAGAATTTCTCCTGTTTTGAAATCAATAGAAACCAAATTGTCATTGGTAAATTTCTGCTGGTCATTGGCAAAAACTAAATATTGATTGTCTATAATGTGGTTTTTTCCAGAGCCGAAATAGTTGTCCGAATTCATTTTTTGAGTGTGAATGAGCTTTGGCTGGTCATTAGATAATTGAAAGGCTTCGATTTTACCTGGATAAACGAGATAGAAGTCAGCATTTGAATCGAGTTCTACTTTGGCGTGTTGATAAGTTTCCAATTTCCAAGCGATAAAGGAAAAAATAAGGCAAAAAGCGGCAAGTAAAGCAATTATCATTTTTTTCATAGGGTAAGCCTTCTTTCTATTCATAGTATAGTTTATTTTTTAGAGAAGGACAAGTTTTAATCTGTTAATATACAAAAAGTGTGCAAAAACTGAACCTTTCGTCTTTAATCACAATTTGAATCATTAAAAATAGCTTAGAATCACGGTTTCTTACGACGTAATTCTAAGCTATTTTCTATTTTTAAGACTTGCTTAGCCTCTTCTTATTTTCCAAGACAGAATTGGCTAAAGAGTTGGGTGATGAGTTCATCTGGAGCAGCATCACCTGTTATTTCTCCTAAAATCTGCCAACAGCGTGTCAGGTCAACCTGTAACAAGTCTACTGGCATGCCCATTTCCAGACCGTCGTTGACGGCTTGCAGGCTTTGGACGGCTTGCTCAATCAGGGAAATATGACGAGAATTGGAGAGGTAGGTAGCATCTTGCTCGACCAGCCCAGCATTTTCAAAGAAGAGCTGGTTGATTTTTTCTTCGATTTGGTCAATATTCTGGTTTTTCAAGACGGAAATGCGAATGACATCCTCGGGCAGTTGGTCTGCTTCAATCTGCTCTTCCAGGTCGGTCTTGTTGAGCAGGACGATACGGTTGGCCAAATCGGAAATGGCTAGGAGATTGCGGTCTTGCTCGGTTAGTGGCTCGGATGCGTTGAGGACTAGTAGGATGAGGTCGGCCTCCTCAAGGGCTTTTTTAGATCGTTCCACGCCGATTTTTTCAACGATGTCATCTGTTTCACGGATACCTGCTGTATCAATCAGCTTGAGGGGGACACCTTTGATGTTGACGTATTCTTCGATAACGTCGCGTGTTGTTCCTGCGATGTCTGTAACGATGGCTTTTTCCTCGCGGAGAAGATTATTGAGCAGGCTGGATTTTCCCACATTGGGACGACCGATAATAGCAGTAGCGATGCCTTCACGCAGGATTTTTCCACGGCGGGCAGTACGGAGGAGATTTTCCAAAAGGGCTTGGAACTGGAGGGTCTTCTCGCGGACCAGCTCTGTCGTCGCCTCCTCGACGTCGTCATACTCAGGGTAGTCGATATTGACCTCGACCTGTGCCAGTGTGTTGAGAATCTCCTGACGGGTGTCGTTGATGAGCTGTGAGAGGGAGCCATCAAGCTGGCGGACGGCATTGTGCATGGCCTTGTCGGTCTTGGCACGGATAACATCCATGACGGCCTCGGCCTGGGTCAAATCCACACGGCCGTTGAGAAAGGCCCGCTTGGTAAACTCGCCTGGCTCAGCCATTCGAGCACCTTGGCGAATCAGGAGTTGAAGGATTTCGTTGGTAACGGCGATGCCTCCGTGGGTGTTAATCTCGATGACATCTTCGCGCGTGAAGGTGCGTGGGGAACGCATGACACCCAGCATGACCTCGTCAAGCACTTGCCCTGTCGCAGGTTCAATAATGTGGCCGTAGTTGAGGCTGTGGCTGGGAACAGTTGCTAGGTCCTTTCCCTTGAAAACCTTGCTGGCAATGGCAAAAGCATCCGTCCCAGACAGGCGGACAATCCCAATGGCACCCTCACCGAGAGGAGTTGAAATGGCTGTTATTGTGTCGAATTCTTTGGTGATCATAATAATGTGCTTTCTAACTAGAATCTGAATTCACAAGTAAAGTATTTTTTAGATAAGAGGTAGTTTGTCGCAAATCAAGACAGTTTTTTGAGAGAATACTAACTGTATTTTGAAAAAAAACTAAGGCTAAGTAGCTGATAAACTATCCTTAGATGGAAGTGCTGAACTGTGAATACAGGTTCTTAAATCTTACTTATAAGTTTAACATGGAATGATAAAAAAAGCACATTTTAGAGATGATGATACAAAGATATGTATTGAAAACGATTTGAAATTTGATATAATAACAATAGAAACAAAAAAGCACCGAATCGGTGCGCAAAATTGAGTACGGACAAAGCCTTATTTTAACTCGCTGTGTTGTTTCGAATGGTTTCAACAAAATTATTATATAGCATCTTACAGATATTTGCAAGAGTTTTTATAAAAAATTGTTGCACTCTAAACCAACAAAGTGCTAAAACTAAATACAAATCACTCTTGATTATAACAAAATTATCAGCAATAACAAAATCCTTTTTACAAAAATATATAATTTCTTGCATCTATCTAAAGTGTTGTGTATAATTCAATTGTATTTATGTTTTTAATTTGTATTTAAGGAGATTTAAAAAGTGAAGAAGAAAAAATTAATTATGTTTACATAGTTTTTTAAATTTCTTAAAAGTATAGTAGAGTTAATAACAACATTATTAAATTAGTAATAAAACAAAGGAGTAAAACTATGGTGAACAAAAAATATGCCATCGGGATTGATATTGGTACCAATTCTGTTGGTTGGTCTGTTGTTACAGATGATTATAAGGTGCCTTCAAAAAAAATGAAGGTATTTGGAAATACCGAAAAGGGGTACATTAAAAAAAATTTACTAGGTACCCTACTATTTGATGAAGGCAATACAGCAGAAAGTCGCAGACTAAAGCGAACAGCTCGTAGACGTTACACACGCCGCAGAAATCGTATCTTATACTTGCAAGAAGTATTTGCAGAAGAAATCAATAAGATTGATGACAGTTTTTTCCAACGCCTTGATGATTCTTTTCTTATTGTTGAGGATAAGCAAGGAAGTAAGCATCCAATTTTCGGAACCTTGCAGGAGGAAAAAGAGTACCATAAACAGTTTCCAACTATTTATCATTTAAGAAAACAATTAGCAGATTCTTCTCAAAAAGCAGATATTCGTTTAATTTATCTTGCGTTGGCTCATATTATAAAGTATAGAGGGCATTTTCTGTTTGAAGGGGATTTAAAATCTGAAAATAAAGATGTTCAACATTTATTTAAAGATTTTGTTGAGATGTTCGACAAAACTGTTGAAGGTAGCTATTTATCAGAGAATCTACCAAATGTTACAGATGTTTTAGTTGAAAAAGTCAGTAAGTCTAGACGTTTAGAAAATATTCTTCATTATTTTCCAAATGAAAAGAAAAATGGACTGTTTGGTAATTTTCTTGCACTTGCCCTAGGGCTACAGCCTAATTTTAAAACAAATTTCGAGCTGGCTGAAGATGCAAAAATCCAATTTTCTAAAGAAACGTACGAAGAAGATTTGGAGGAGTTATTAGGTAAAATCGGGGATGATTATGCTGACCTGTTTATCGCGACAAAATCCTTGTACGATGGGATATTGTTGGCAGGGATTTTGTCAACAACTGATTCTACAACAAAAGCTCCGCTTTCTAGTTCAATGGTTAATAGATATGAGGAGCATCAAAAGGATTTAGCTTTACTAAAGAAATTTATTCATCAGAATTTGTCCGATTCCTATAAAGAAGTTTTCAATGATAAGCTAAAAGATGGTTATGCAGGTTATATTGAGGGCAAAACGACGCAGGAGAATTTTTATAGATTCATAAAAAAAGCAATAGAGAAGATTGAGGGAAGTAATTATTTCATTGATAAAATTGATAGAGAAGATTTCCTTAGAAAACAACGTACCTTTGATAATGGTTCTATTCCTCACCAAATTCATCTCCAAGAAATGCATGCTATCATTCGCAGACAGGCCGAGTTTTATCCGTTTTTAGTAGAGAATCAGGATAAGATTGAAAAAATACTAACTTTCCGTATTCCTTATTATGTTGGTCCGCTGGCACGAGGAAAGAGTGAGTTTGCTTGGTTAAATCGTAAATCAGACGAGAAGATTCGGCCTTGGAATTTTGATGAAATGGTTGATAAGGAAACTTCCGCCGAAAACTTCATCACTCGTATGACAAACTATGATCAATACTTGCCGGATCAAAAGGTTCTTCCAAAGCATAGTCTGCTATATGAAAAGTTTGCAGTATATAATGAGTTGACAAAAGTTAAATTTATAGCAGAAGGAATGCGTGATTATCAATTCCTTGATAGTAGACAAAAAAAGGATATCGTCAAAACTTTCTTTAAAACGAAGCGAAAAGTCACAGCCAAAGATATCAAATCTTATTTGGAAAACTCCAATGGCTACGAGGGGGTTGAATTAAAAGGCCTTGAAGATCAGTTTAATGCTAGTCTTCCAACTTATCATGATTTGAAAAAAATAGTATCTGAAGATTTCCTTGATAATCCAGAAAATGAAGATATTTTGGAAAATGTTGTGTTAACTCTAACTCTATTTGAAGATAGAGAAATGATTAGAAAACGCCTAGAGAAGTATAAGGATGTATTGACAGAAGAACAACGCAAAAAGCTGGAACGTCGGCATTATACTGGTTGGGGTCGATTATCTGCTAAGTTAATTAATGGCATTCGAAATAAAACTACGAGAAAAACGATCTTGGATTATCTAATAGATGACGGAACCAGTAATCGTAATTTTATGCAACTGATTCATGACGATACTCTATCATTTGTAGATGAAATCAGACTAGCACAAGGTTCTGGAGAAGCAGAAGATTATCGCGCAGAGGTGCAAAATCTTGCCGGAAGCCCAGCCATAAAAAAAGGAATCCTACAAAGTTTAAAAATTGTGGATGAATTGATAGGGGTTATGGGATATGATCCTGAGCATATCGTTGTTGAAATGGCTCGTGAAAATCAGTTTACGAATCAAGGTCGCCGTAATTCGCAACAGCGCTATAAGAAAATAGAGAATGCGATTAAGAATTTAGACAGCAACTTGAATTCAAAAATTCTTAAAGAATATCCAACAAATAATCAAGCGTTGCAGAATGATCGACTTTTTCTCTATTATCTTCAAAATGGAAAGGATATGTATACTGATGAAGAGTTAGATATTGATCAGCTCAGTCAATATGATATTGATCATATCATCCCACAAGCATTTATTAAAGATGACTCATTAGATAATAAGGTATTGACTAAATCTGCTAAAAACCGAGGTAAGTCTGATGATGTGCCAAGCCTCGAAATTGTTCATAAAAAGAAAAACTTCTGGAAACAGTTATTAGATTCTCAACTTATTTCGCAACGTAAATTTGATAACCTGACCAAAGCGGAGCGAGGTGGGTTGACCAATGAGGATAAGGCAAGGTTTATCCAGAGACAATTAGTGGAAACTAGACAAATCACAAAGCATGTGGCTAGAATTTTGGATACGCGCTTTAATACGAAGTTGGATGACGCTGGAAATAGAATTCGTGATCCGAAAGTCAATATTATTACCTTGAAATCAAGCTTAGTATCTCAATTTAGAAAAGACTATCAGCTGTACAAGGTACGTGAGATCAACAATTACCATCACGCTCATGATGCCTATCTAAATGCAGTAGTAGCAACAGCTTTATTGAAAAAGTACCCTCAGTTAGCACCAGAATTTGTTTATGGAGACTATCCAAAATACAATAGCTATAAATCTCGTAAATCGGCAACCGAGAGGGTCTTATTTTATTCTAATATCATGAACTTTTTCAAGCGAGTTGTGAAATCTTCCAAAACAGGGACGGTAAAAATTAGACCTATTATTGAGGTAAACAAGGAAACCGGGGAAATTGTTTGGGACAAAAAGTCGGACTTTAGAACGGTTAGAAAAGTCTTATCTTATCCGCAAGTGAATGTTGTGAAAAAAGTAGAGATGCAAACTGGCGGATTTTCTAAGGAATCCATTTTACCACATGGTAATTCGGATAAACTCATTCCTCGAAAAACTGAAAAATTCTATCTTGATACAAAAAAATATGGTGGATTTGATAGCCCAACAATTGCTTATTCAATTTTACTAATTGCAGATATTGAAAAAGGGAAGGCCAAGAAACTAAAGAAGGTCAAAGAACTCATTGGTATCACCATTATGGAGAGAATGGCATTTGAAAAAAATCCTATTGAGTTTCTTGAACATAAGGGCTATAAGAATATTCAAGAAAGGAATATTATAAAACTACCTAAATACAGTCTATTTGAATTAGAAAATGGACGGCGAAGACTTTTAGCTAGTGCGAAGGAGTTGCAGAAGGGAAATGAAATGGTTTTACCACCTCACTTGGTGACATTGCTATATCATTCAAGTAATATTCACAAAATCACTGAGCCCATTCACTTAAACTATGTTAATAAAAATAAACATGAGTTTAAAGAACTTTTGAGACATATATCAGATTTCTCTACTAGATACATTTTGGCTCAAGATCGTCTGAGTAAAATAGAAGAATTGTATGATAAAAATGATGGAGATGACATTAGTGATTTGACAAGTTCATTTGTAAATCTGCTAACCTTTACGGCTAATGGGGCTCCAGCCGCATTCAAATTTTTAGGTTCTGTTATTGATCGTAAACGTTATACCTCAACCGCTGAGATTTTAGATGCTACCCTCATTCATCAGTCTGTGACTGGTCTCTATGAAACACGTATTGATTTGAGCAAATTAGGAGGAGACTAATGGGCTGGCGGACTGTTATTGTAAATACACACTCCAAACTATCATATAAAAATAATCATTTAATTTTTAAAGATGCTACTCGGACAGAAATGATTCATCTGTCCGAGGTTGACATCTTATTGCTGGAAACAACTGATATTGTGCTGTCTACGATGTTGATCAAGCGATTAGTAGATGAAAATATTCTGGTTATTTTTTGTGATGATAAGCGACTACCAACAGCACACTTGATGCCTTATTATGCTCGACATGATTCCAGTTTGCAACTTTCGAAGCAAATTGACTGGGAAGAAGCAGTCAAAGCTGAAGTTTGGACACATATCATTTCCCAGAAAATACTAAACCAAAGTATCTATCTCAGTGCGTGTGGTTTCATTGAAAAATCTCAATCCGTCATGAATTTGTACCATAGCTTGGAGCTCTTTGACCCTAGTAATCGTGAAGGACATTCTGCGAGGATTTACTTTAATACTTTGTTTGGAAATGATTTTAATCGAGAACTTGATAATGACATCAACGCAAGTCTAGATTATGGCTATACCCTGTTACTTAGTATGTTTGCGCGTGAGGTTGTTCTTTCTGGCTGCATGACACAATTTGGTTTAAAACACGCTAACCAATTCAATCAATTCAACCTTGCTAGCGACATCATGGAACCTTTTCGGCCTATCATAGATCAGATTGTTTACGAAAATCGAAATCATAGTTTTGTTAAAATTAAGCGTGAATTGTTTACAATTTTCTCAGATACATTTCAATACAACAATAAGGAAATGTACCTGACTAATATTGTTAGCGATTATACGAAGAAAGTGATTAAGGCACTCAATAATAAAGGGAAAGGAGTTCCTGAATTTAGGATATGAGTTACCGGTATATGAGAATGCTATTGATGTTTGATATGCCTACAGAAACAGTTGATGAAAGAAAGGCATATCGTAAATTCCGTAAATTTTTAATCAACGAAGGGTTTATTATGCATCAATTTTCAGTCTATAGCAAGTTACTCCTGAACAATTCAGCCAGTAATGCTATGTTGGAGCGACTAAAGGCAAATAATCCCAAGAAAGGTAATATCACACTTCTGACAGTTACAGAAAAACAATTTGCTCGTATGATTTATCTCCATGGTCAGCGAGATGACTGTATAGGAAATACGGACTCTCGAATAGTCTTTTTAGGAGAGGAGATTTGATATGAAATTGAACTTTCCGTTACTAGACGAAGCTCTGACGGTCGAGAAAGCAACTATTTTTGTTGTAGAGGATACGACAGTATTTTCTCGACTGGTTAGGAATTTATATCAATATCAAGATGGAATAGAATTAAAAATTTTCGACGAACAATTTAGGTCCATTAAAGATTCCGAGCTGATGGTGGTGACAGATATTTTAGGATATGACATTAATGCTGCACCAATACTGAAGCTTATCCATGCTGATTTAGAAAATCAATTAAATGAAAAACCAGAAGTAAAATCAATTATTGAAAAATTAGCAAATTCTATTACTGAACTAATCTCTTATGAATGTCTAGAGAATGAGCTTGATTTGGAGTATGATGAGATTACGGTTTTGGAGTTGATAAAGGCGTTAGGGGTCAAAATTGAAACTATCAGTGATACGATTTTTGATAAAATTTTTGAGATTTTACAAGTTTATCAATTTTTGAATAAGAAGAAATTTCTTGTCTTTATCAATGTGTTATCTTATTTGACGGTGGATGAAATTCAGAAAACTAGGGAGTATATTGAACTTTCCAATATGGATGTTCTTTTTCTAGAACCGAGAAAAAGAAAAGATTTCCCTCAGTATGTTTTGGATAAAGACTATTTCTTACTATCGGAAAATATGGTAAAATAAATACATACAGTACAAATATTAGAAACTATTCGAAACTGAAGTCTGGCTGAGACAAATGGCGCGATTACGAGATTTTGTGATAAAAAATAGTCTACGAGGTTTTAGAGCTGTGCTGTTTCGAATGGTTTCAAAACAGAAAAGCTATTATCACTTGGTAAATTTCGGTTTTAGAGCTGTGCTGTTTCGAATGGTTTCAAAACTTGTTATCATGCTTTTTTAACTCTCCAAGTGTTTTAGAGCTGTGCTGTTTCGAATGGTTTCAAAACTTAAAATTAAGAGTAAAAGACGTCCAAGGTGTTTTAGAGCTGTGCTGTTTCGAATGGTTTCAAAACCGGCGGTCAAGGGGTTTGTTCACACCGTTAGTTTTAGAGCTGTGCTGTTTCGAATGGTTTCAAAACAGGTTAGGTTAGTTGAGGGTAGTTTAGATAGTTTTAGAGCTGTGCTGTTTCGAATGGTTTCAAAACTAGACTACCTTAGTCCTGTTACTAACGAGTGTTTTAGAGCTGTGCTGTTTCGAATGGTTTCAAAACTTATGTGATATCGAAATCAACCCGTATGAAGTTTTAGAGCTGTGCTGTTTCGAATGGTTTCAAAACTAGCTTCGGTGGTGAATCCACTAAGAGCCAGTTTTAGAGCTGTGCTGTTTCGAATGGTTTCAAAACATGAATTTGTGTCGTTCTAGTATCTCTCATGTTTTAGAGCTGTGCTGTTTCGAATGGTTTCAAAACTTTTTCTGTGAACCAATAAAATAAACATCAGTTTTAGAGCTGTGCTGTTTCGAATGGTTTCAAAACTATTGGCATTTTTTGATCATTAGCTGCTACGTTTTAGAGCTGTGCTGTTTCGAATGGTTTCAAAACTGGTAAAGAGTTGTTTTAGATAAGCGTCATGTTTTAGAGCTGTGCTGTTTCGAATGGTTTCAAAACATTTACAAAATTATCAATACTGATTTGTATGTTTTAGAGCTGTGCTGTTTCGAATGGTTTCAAAACTAGCAGGTACTATAATAAATATTAGGGCTTGTTTTAGAGCTGTGCTGTTTCGAATGGTTTCAAAACATCGGAAACACCCTCAATACCCCAAGAGATGTTTTAGAGCTGTGCTGTTTCGAATGGTTTCAAAACTGAAACTTTTTCAGCAACGGCTGGGAATGTGTTTTAGAGCTGTGCTGTTTCGAATGGTTTCAAAACTATAATGACGTTATTATACTAGCTTATGCTGTTTTAGAGCTGTGCTGTTTCGAATGGTTTCAAAACTACCGTTAATTGGTAACGGATACGACGCTTGTTTTAGAGCTGTGCTGTTTCGAATGGTTTCAAAACATAAAAATAATCAAAATATAATCTTAAAGCGTTTTAGAGCTGTGCTGTTTCGAATGGTTTCAAAACTCGAGGAATCGGATGTGTGGATGTTATCTGGTTTTAGAGCTGTGCTGTTTCGAATGGTTTCAAAACTTCTTTACGATTTCCCAAGCTGTCTTCCTCGTTTTAGAGCTGTGCTGTTTCGAATGGTTTCAAAACAGGTATAGTTTTCTTAGGTTCTTTCCTAATGTTTTAGAGCTGTGCTGTTTCGAATGGTTTCAAAACCTTTAACCTTGAAGGAAATGCACAAATCGTGTTTTAGAGCTGTGCTGTTTCGAATGGTTTCAAAACATAACTCCTTGCTACGTAAAGCACGCTTGTGTTTTAGAGCTGTGCTGTTTCGAATGGTTTCAAAACTTTGCACCAACAATCCCTTCAACTACTTCTGTTTTAGAGCTGTGCTGTTTCGAATAGTACAATAAGCAGTAAGTTTATAAAGGAAGGAGGGGAGTAACTGGATGTCAAAACTGTTATTTTTTAATACTTCTATTTCTAACAGTAGTAGTGAATATTGTAACTTTAATTATCAAAAAAATTACTAAAGAGATTGAAAGAAATAAGTGGGGATGAAATTGATAAAGAGCTTAATTTAATAGGTCTTCCTGATTAAAGTCTGCATTTATATCATTGTTTTAATTTTTTATAATTTTTACGATAGCCTAGAAAATACTGTCGAAATTAATTCCCCTCCATTTTCCTCCAAGATTTCTAACTGACTCTTGTCCCACCCCCTTTTCCATGCTATACTATATGTATTCGTTTTACTTCAAAGGAGACAAAGATGACAAACCTAAAAGAGCAGGTTGGGATTAAGGCGGCGGAATTTGTGACGGACGGGATGATTGTTGGGCTGGGAACTGGTTCGACGGCATACTATTTCGTGCAGGAGATTGGTCGCCGGGTTGCGGAAGAGGGCTTGCAGATCACAGGCGTAACGACCTCTCATGCTACGGCAGAACATGCTGCGTCCCTTGGGATTCCCCTAAAAAATATAGACGAAGTCGAATATGTGGACTTGACGGTGGATGGAGCAGATGAGGTTGATGGAGACTTCAATGGGATTAAAGGCGGTGGCGCAGCGCTTCTCATGGAGAAGGTGGTCGCGGTCAATAGTAAGGACTGCATCTGGATTGTGGATGAGTCTAAGGTGGTTCAAACCCTAGGAGCTTTCAAGTTGCCGGTAGAAGTTGTACAGTACGGTGCGGAAAATCTTTTCCGACTATTTGAGAAAAAAGGGTATCGTCCAAGTTTCCGTATGCGTAATGGAGAAAAACATATCACGGATATGCAGAACTTTATCATTGACCTTGATTTGCGCAGAATAGAAGACACATATGCATTGGCGGAAGAATTGGATCGGACCGTCGGTGTTGTAGAACACGGTCTCTTTATTGGATTGATTTCCAAGGTAATTGTTGGTACACCAGAAGGACCGAACATCATCGAAAAGAAATAAATTGAAAACGCTTCTCATTTTGGTACAATGAGAGGCTTTTTTATGGTATAATGAAAACACGAACGTTTAGACTCTTCAAAAATCTATCCCCTTACCTCGTAGCAGTCAGACGATAGGTACTGAAAAAGCGATAGCTGAACAGCAGGCAGTGAAGCGAGTAACAGTATCTAGTTTTGATGGTTAGGAAGTTTGATGCCGAGAGCTGTGACTGTATAAGTATTGCACCCCATTAAAATGTTTAGATGTGGTAACGATAATTTCCAGTCTAGCAACTTGGTTGGATATTGATTTTGGTTGAATCTAACTATTCAAATAAAGGAGACAATTATGCCTAAATTTAAACGTGTTCACTTGGTAGTTATGGACTCTGTCGGAATCGGCGCAGCACCAGACTCAGATAAATTTTTCAATGCGGGTGTAGCAGATACAGAATCTGATACTCTCGGTCACATTTCTGAAAAAGCTGGGCTTGAGGTGCCTAATATGACCAAGATTGGTCTTGGAAATATCCCTCGAGATACAGCGCTTGCGACAGTTCCTGCTGAAAGCCATCCAACTGGTTACGTGACTAAGTTGGAAGAAGTATCGCTCGGCAAGGATACCATGACTGGACACTGGGAAATTATGGGTCTCAATATTACTGAGCCATTTGATACATTCTGGGATGGTTTCCCTGAAGAGATTTTGACCAAAATCGAAGAATTCTCAGGTCGTAAAATCATCCGCGAAGCAAACAAGCCGTATTCAGGTACAGCTGTCATTGATGACTTTGGTCCTCGCCAAATGGAAACAGGGGAGTTGATCGTCTATACCTCCGCAGACCCTGTGCTTCAGATTGCAGCCCATGAAGACATTATTCCACTTGATGAGTTGTATCGTATCTGTGAATACGCTCGTTCCATTACCCTTGAACGCCCAGCTCTTCTAGGCCGTATCATCGCCCGTCCATACGTTGGTGAGTCAGGCAATTTCTCACGAACTGCCAACCGTCACGACTATGCAGTATCACCGTTCGAAGCAACAGTACTCAACAAACTGGCAGATGCGGGTGTACCAACTTACTCAGTTGGTAAAATCAGTGATATTTTCAATGGTTCAGGTATTACAAATGATATGGGTCACACCAAGTCCAACATGCACGGTGTCGATGTGTTGATTGATACTCTGAAGTTATCAGACTTCGAGGAAGGTTTCTCCTTCACAAACTTAGTTGACTTTGATGCTGTGTATGGTCACCGTCGCAATATCGAAGGCTACCGCGATTGTTTGCAAGAGTTTGATGCACGTATTCCAGAGATTATTGACAATATGCGTGAAGATGACCTGCTCTTGATTACTGCAGACCACGGCAATGATCCATCCTATGCTGGAACAGACCATACACGTGAATATGTGCCACTCTTGGCATACAGCAAGGCTTTCAAAGGTAGTGGTGTCTTGCCAGTAGGTCATTTTGCGGACATTTCAGCAACCGTTGCGGAAAACTTCGGAGTGGATACAGCCATGATTGGCGAAAGCTTCTTGTCACAATTGGTTTAATGGAGAAGCTAACGGTCTATTACAATCCTGACTGTAGCAAGTGTAAAAAATTAAGAATATTGCTGTCCAGTCAGGATATGGAAGTCAAGTGGGTTAATTATCTAGAAAATCCACTGACAGCAGAGGAATTGACAGCACTCTTGGAAAAAATGGGCAGTCAGCCTTCAGCAGTTATTCGGTTGACAGAAGAAGAGCGAGCAGGTTTATCAGAAGAACAACTCTTTGAGCGTTTAGTGGAAGAGCCTGCTCTTCTCAACCGTCCCATTATCGAGCGTGAACAGACAGCCTTTCTCTGTCGTCCGCTCGACATCATCAAGGAAAAAATGCCAGAATATGACTGGTCGGATTATTTATAAAAGGAGAAAATATGAGTTTACTTGCAAAAATCAATGAAACAAAAACGTTCTTGGAAGAAAAAGGTTTGGTAAAACCTGAATTCGGTTTGATTTTGGGTTCTGGCTTGGGTGAATTGGCCCAAGAAGTTGAAAACGCCATTGTCATCGACTATGCAGATATTCCAAACTGGGGTAAGTCAACAGTTGTAGGTCATGCTGGTAAGTTGGTTTACGGTGATTTGGCAGGACGTAAGGTCTTAGCTCTTCAAGGTCGTTTCCATTTCTACGAAGGAAATCCGATGGAAGTTGTGACCTTCCCAGTCCGTGTTATGAAAGCCCTTGGTTGTGAAGGTGTGATTGTAACAAATGCCGCAGGTGGTATCGGCTACGGTCCAGGTACCCTTATGGCCATTACAGACCACATCAACATGACTGGCCAAAATCCATTGATTGGTGAAAACTTGGAAGAATTTGGTCCACGTTTCCCAGATATGTCAAATGCCTACACTAAAGAATACCGTGAAAAAGCCCATGCCATTGCGGAAAAATTGGGTATCAAGTTGGACGATGGTGTCTATCTCGGCGTGACAGGTCCTACCTATGAAACACCTGCTGAAATCTTGGCCTTCAAGACTATGGGTGCCCATGCAGTCGGTATGTCAACTGTGCCAGAAGTTATTGTGGCAGCTCACTCAGGTATGAAAGTCTTGGGTATTTCTGCTATCACAAACTTTGCGGCTGGTTTCCAATCTGAACTCAACCACGAAGAAGTTGTAGAAGTAACCGAGCAAATCAAGGGCAACTTCAAGGGCTTGGTGAAAGCTATCTTGGCTGAGTTGTAAGCATTCGAAAATAGAACAAAGAGGTACATTACATGTCTATCCATATTTCCGCAAAACCAGGCGAAATTGCTGATAAGATTTTGCTTCCTGGTGATCCACTCCGTGCTAAATTTATCGCTGAAAACTTCCTTGAAGATGCAGTTTGCTTCAACGAAG
The DNA here is from genome assembly GCF_019754115.1 of Streptococcus sp. 2018110. NCBI lineage: Bacteria > Bacillati > Bacillota > Bacilli > Lactobacillales > Streptococcaceae > Streptococcus > Streptococcus sp. 2018110. The sequence continues at coordinate 15,183 of NZ_JAIJZO010000026.1, forward strand.
TTCGCAATATGTTCGGCTACACAGGTACCTACAAGGGGCATCGTGTCTCTGTCATGGGAACAGGTATGGGGATGCCATCCATCTCTATCTATGCCCATGAATTGATTAACGAATATGGTGTGAAAAAACTAATTCGTGTGGGAACAGCAGGTTCTTTGAACGAGGATGTCCATGTCCGTGAATTGGTCTTGGCTCAGGCAGCTGCGACCAACTCTCGTATGATCAATATTGACTGGCCAGAGTACGATTTGCCACAAATCGCTGATTTTGATCTTTTAGATAAGGCTTATCATATCGCCAAAGAACTCAACATGACAACGCATGTTGGCAATGTTTTATCATCAGATAGTTTCTATTCTCCAAAATTGTTTAGTCGCAACTTAGAATTAGGTCAACTAGGTGTCAAGGCTGTAGAAATGGAAGCAGCTGCACTTTATTACCTAGGTGCTAAGTTTGGCGTTCAAACGCTTGCCATTATGACGATTTCAGATAGCTTGGTTAATCCAGAGGAAGACACCACAGCAGAAGAGCGTCAAAATACTTTCACGGATATGATGAAAGTTGGTTTGGAAACTCTGATTGCAGAATAATTAAGAATAATTCTGGGAGTGGGAAAGAACTCGACTGGTCTAAAAAAGAGTTCGTCTTCCCACCCCCGCACAGTTGATTAGGTCAGATTTGGAGTGTGAAACACGAACAAATCTGCCAATCAACCACTGCGCTGAGATGTTTACACGAACCCTGAGAAGCGTGGCTGGACTTTTTGTCCAGCCTCGTTTAAAAGGCGAACCAATTTCTATTTGTACGGAAGTTGGCTTGTCTTTTTTTTATAAATAGGGTATAATTAAGAAAACGTTTACAAAGGTAGAGCGAAACCTTTCTGAATGATTACGTTAATATATCCAGGAGAAGCCTTATGATTAATTTACAAAATTTTGTTCAGTCTATGTATGCCAAACGCATTGAAGATTGTACAGACCAAGAACTCTATTACGCCTTGCTTGCTTTTACAAAACAGCAGAGTGAAGCTAAGTATACAAATGACCAAAAGAAAAAGGTCTACTATATTTCAGCAGAGTTCTTAATTGGTAAGCTCTTGTCTAATAACTTGATCAACTTGGGTGTTTATGATGAGGTGAAGAGCCAGCTTGCAGCAGCAGGTAAAGACTTAATTGCTATTGAAGATGTGGAGATGGAGCCATCACTAGGAAATGGTGGTTTGGGTCGTTTGGCTGCCTGCTTCCTTGATTCAATTGCTAGTCTAGGTCTTAATGGTGATGGGGTTGGTTTGAATTATCACTTTGGACTGTTTAGACAATTATTTGAATACCATCAGCAGTCTGCTGTGCCAAACGAGTGGATTACACCACGTTCATGGTTAACGGAGTCACCGATTTCTTATCAGGTGCCATTTGCTAACTTTACCTTGACTTCTAAGTTGTATGACATCGATGTACCTGGTTATAAAATGGAACGCAAGAATCGTCTTCGCTTGTTTGACCTTGGTTCAGTTGATGACAATATTATTTATGACGGAATAGAGTTTGACAAGGAAGACATTTTCCGAAACTTGACTCTCTTCCTCTATCCAGATGATTCGACAGACGAGGGTAAAGTTCTCCGTATCTTCCAACAGTATTTCATGGTATCAAATGCAGCTCAACTCTTGATTGATGAAGCGGTTGCCAAAGGGTCAAACCTCCATGACTTGCCTGATTATGCAGTGGTTCAAATCAACGACACTCACCCATCCCTTGTCATTCCAGAATTGATTCGTCTCTTGGAACTTCGTGGCATTTCCTTTGATGAGGCAATTGAAATTGTCAAGAAAATGACTGCCTATACCAACCACACAATCTTGTCTGAAGCCCTTGAAAAATGGCCGCTTGACTTCTTGAACCGTGTGGTGCCTCACTTAGTACCATTTATCGAGGAGTTGGACCGCCGTGCAAAAGAAGTGAAAAATGATCCGGCGGTTAATATCATCGATGAGCATGGTCGTGTCCACATGGCCCACATGGATATTCACTACGGCTACTCTATCAACGGTGTAGCAGCCCTTCATACTGAGATTTTGAAGACATCTGAGTTGAAAGCCTTCTACGAGCTTTACCCAGAGAAATTTAACAACAAGACTAACGGTATCACCTTCCGCCGTTGGCTCATGCATGCTAACCCAAGCTTGGCTAATTATCTTGATGGCCTACTTGGTCATGGCTACCACCATGATGCCAGCGAGTTGGAAAAACTCTTAGAGTATAAGAATGACAAGGAATTAAAATCTTGGTTAGAAAAAACCAAGCAACACAACAAGCGTAAGTTGCAACGTCATATTGCTAAGACGCAAGGTGTCCATGTCAATCCAGAATCCATCTTTGATGTACAAATCAAGCGTATGCACGAGTACAAGCGTCAACAGATGAATGTTCTCTATGTTATCCACAAGTATTTGGATATCAAGGCAGGCAATATCCCAACTCGTCCATTGACAGTCTTCTTTGGAGGAAAAGCAGCACCAGCTTACACAACGGCTCAAGATATTATCCACTTGATTTTGGTCTTGTCACAGGTTATCAAAAATGATCCAGAAGTAGCACCACACTTGCAGTTGGTCATGATTGAAAACTACAACGTAACGGAAGCCAGCTTCATCATTCCAGCGGCAGATATTTCAGAGCAGATTTCTCTTGCATCTAAAGAAGCATCTGGTACTGGTAACATGAAATTCATGCTCAACGGTGCCTTGACTATCGGTACAGATGACGGTGCCAATGTGGAAATTCATGAATTAGTTGGTGATGAAAATATCTATATCTTTGGTCAAGATAGCCAAACAGTTATCGAACACTATGCAAATGGAACCTACCATCCATATTCCTTCTACGAACGTGAAGCCATTCGTCCATTGATTGACTTCATTACATCGGATACCATTCGTCATTCTGGTGGGATCGATGAGCGTCTCTGGCGTTTGCAGGACAACCTTAAGCACAATGACCACTTCATGACCTTGCTAGACTTGGAAGACTACATTGCGACCAAGGAAAGAATGTTAGCAGACTATGAAGATCGCGACAGCTGGTTGGAAAAAGTCATCGTCAACATCGCTAAAGCAGGTTTCTTCTCGTCAGACCGTACTATTCAACAGTACAACGAAGACATCTGGCATTTGGAAGCGTAGCATATAAAAATGACCTTTCGGGGTCATTTTTTCTGTATTTATGTGACTTTTAGTCCGTCACGCTCCGTAAGGTGCGTGACAAATAAACCACCCGCTATGCGGGTGTGCGACGAAGGTTATACCAAAAAAACTCCAAACGCGATACAATAAAGGTGTTCAAGCCTATAGTAAAGCGAGAGGAGAAAAGTATGGCACAAAAGGCACATAGTTTATCACATACAAAGTGGCTGTGTAAATACCACATTGTCTTCACCCCTAAGTATAGACGAAAAATCATCTATAATCGATATCGAAGTAGTTTGGGAGAAATATTCCGACGTTTGTGTAGTTATAAAGGCGTAGAAATTATTGAAGGACATCTGATGCCGGATCATGTTCATATGTTAGTCAGTATTCCTCCGCGATTAAGTGTATCAAGCTTTATGGGATAATATTTAAAAGGTAAGAGTGCTCTTATGATGTTTGATAAACACGCCAATCTCAAATATAAATTTGGCAATCGCCATTTCTGGGCAGAGAGCTATTATGTAAGTACAGTTGGACTTAATGAAGCCACAATTAAGAAATATATTCAAGAGCAGGAAAAGCATGATATAGCACTTGATAAATTGAGTGTAAAAGAGTATGAAGATCCCTTTAGGGATAATGGCAAGTAGTACGAATGCCTCTTTAAGAGGCTAGTGACGAGTCAAAAGCAGTGAGGCTTGAACAAAGTGAAAGCCAGCGTCTTTAGGCGCTGGCTGGTGATGTGGGCTTACAGCCCTTGTTCAAACCACCCGTTTGACGGGTGGTCATGATT
>NZ_JAIJZO010000027.1:0-14339 GCF_019754115.1 Streptococcus sp. 2018110
CGAGGAAGTTACCAGATTCATAGTGTCTCAGGTCAATACCGATAAAGGCATTGATTTGATTGGCAGACTGAAAACGGCGAATATCTCCCAGTTCGCCAATAATACTTGTTGCAGTAGTCTCAGCGATTCCAGGAATAGAGCGCAGAATGTCATATTCAGGTAATGGCTGAGCTAGTTCCACCATTTCGTCTAAGACTGCCTGTCTCTGTTCAGAAAGTCTAAGCAATTCTTTTGTATAGTAACGGACCTCTTCCAGCATTGGAGAGTTTTTCTTGACGGCACAATACGATTGATTAGCTAGTGCTATCAGCTTCTCGGCTAAGTACGCCACACGCTTGTCCGAAATCCGTTTTGAAGTGGATTGACGAATGCTTTCTGAGAGTTTATCCTTGCTTAACTCAAGCACGAAGTCCTTGCAAGGAAAAGCTATAACTAAGTTCCAGTATTGTTCACCAGTTGGTGTTGATAAGATAGTTTCCAATTCAGGGAAAGTGACCTGTAAGACCTTGTGCAGGCGGTTTTTAGCCCGAACGATGTCCTCGGTCAGATTCTGATAGAATCGACTTAAATCTCGCAGATTTTGATAGACTTCTTCTTGGACATAGGTCGGTTTACGATTCAGTACAAACTGAGACTGAGCCAGTTTTTCAGCGTCAATTTGATCTGTTTTCCGCACACGCAAGCTATCCAGTTGCTTCTTAGCTTCTAAGGGATTGAGCCGTATATAAGCATAGCCATTATCTTCTAGAAAAGTTTGAAGACAACGAGAATAAACGCCTGTTGCTTCAAAGATGATTTCAGGCTTGTGGACGGTTTTCAAATCGCCAAGTAGCCGAGAAAAGCCAATGGCATCATTGGACATGGTATAGCCATGAACCTTCTCGCCATTGACTAGAATGGCTACTTCTGAACTTACCTTACTCACGTCAATTCCAAATACTACTCGCATGATATTACCTCTTTGTCTTGAATGATTCCTTGTTTTAGTGATGTCATTTTCAATACTCGACGTCTGGCGTCCCACATACTTTGATAACATTCTTTCTAAAACAGGTGCCTTGCCAGTTTTTGATGCGACGTCTAGCGTCAAAAAGTCCCTCGACTTAACAAGACACCTCTACTTTATCATAAAGAAAAAGTAGTGAGTACTTTCTCCCGTCGGAGATTTCCTCACTACTAATCTTAGTATGTTTTTGATCCATAAATATTTTTTATGGCTGGCTATAAATAATTTAAAATATACAAAAAAGAGAGAGCATGATAAGATAGTGTCTATACATTACGAAAGGAGGGCAGGATGGGGAAACCGATTATTGGCATCACCAGTAATGAAAAGCCTGTCGCAGAGGGGATTCCGATTATGAAGTTATCGGTGTCTCGTAACTTTGCAGATGGAATCAAGCGAGCGGGGGGCCTTCCTTTTTATATTCCCTTGTCTGGTGAAACGGATGTTGTTGACTATGTGTCGGCGATTGATAAGTTATTACTGACGGGTGGACAACATGTATTACCTCAGTTTTACGGTCAAGAAAAACTCATCGAAAGCGATGACTATTTCAAGGGACGTGACGAATTTGAACTGAAATTGGTCCACGAAGCCTTGAGACAGGAAAAACCGATTTTGGGGATTTGCAGGGGGATGCAGCTTTTCAATGTTGCACGTGGAGGAACTCTCAAACAAGCGGTAGAGGGGCATCGGTCCATGCCTTTTGATCTGATTCACCAGGTGGAATGTAAAGAGGCAACGCCTCTGGCTAGTATTTTTGGTCAGAGAGTAGCTGTCAATTCTATTCACAGCCAGGCGATAGAGAATCTGGGTCAGGGGCTAGAAGCGATTGCGCATTCTGTGGATGATGGTATTATTGAGGCTGTCCGATCAATGGATGAGACACGTTTTCTGGGTGTCCAGTGGCATCCGGAACTTCTGATTGATCAAAGTGGCGGTAATCAGAAGCTATTTGATTATTTTGTGCAGACCTTGTAGGTCTGACTTGCTTATACAAAAGGAGAATTACTATGAAATTAAGAACTATTCTATCACTGGCTGGTATCACAGCTCTTGCGGCAGTTGCTTTGGCAGCTTGCTCGTCTACCTTAAACTCATCAAACGCTAGTTCTTCAGAAGCGGATAAAAAAGAAACCATCGTAATGGGAACTGTTGGGACTACCAAACCTTTTTCTTATCGAGATGAGAATGGAGAGTTGACAGGGTTTGATATTGAATTGGCTCGAGCTATCTTTGATGGTTCTGACCAGTATGAATTGACCTTCGAAACAACAGATGGTAGTGGTCAATTCCCTGGCTTGGATTCAGGACGCTTTGATTTGTTAGGGAATAATACTTCCTATACAAAAGAGCGTGGTGAAAAATACCTCTATTCTTATCCAACGGCCTCTACACCGTCTGTTTTAGCTGTGCCAAAAGATACGGATATTCAGTCTTATGATGATATTGGTGGTCATTCTACACAGGTAGTTACAGGGACAACAACAGCTGCTCAGCTAGAGGAATACAATACTCAGCATACGGATAAACCAGTCGACATCAACTATACTGGTGAAAATATCACACAGATTTTGACCAATATAAATGATGGCAAGTATGATTTTAAAATTTTTGATGCCCCTACGGTTAATGCTATTATTGCAGATCAAAATTTGACAAATCTTAAAACAATCGAGCTTGAAGCAGCAGAAAAACCGTTTATTTACTATGTATTTTCTTCGGACAATACGGCTCTACAAAGCTTTGTCAACGACCGTATCAAGGCTTTGAACGAAGATGGGACTATTGCAAAATTGACAGAGCAATTCTTCGGAAAAGACTATGCTCCAACGGCAGAGGAACTAGCTGTTCCTAATGAATAGGAGTCGATAGTATTGTGACAGGAGGGAGCAGTCCAAGTGGGCTGTTCCTTTTTCATTGTCTTTTTATAATCATTAAGATTACTTATCACAGCCATAAAATATATATAAGGTTGATGTGGGTGGTTACATGATAAAATAGAGTATACGGCAGAAAATCTGTCATTTTTAAATGTTTGGAGAAGAGTATGATTGGTGTATTAGGAATAACAGGACCGGCATGGTATCAAGGTTTTTTAGAGTGGTTACCGGATGGTAAGCTATTTAGTATTAGGGCTGTTTTTGATGCCCTACCATCCATTATTGAACGTTTACCGATTACGATTGGCTTGACGCTCGCTGGTGCTTTTTTTGGTTTGATATTGGGCTTGGTTTTTGCGATTGTAAAGATTAATCGTGTGCGATTCTTATATCCCGTTCAGGCAGTTTTTGTTAGTTTTTTGCGAGGCACTCCTATTTTGGTGCAGCTGATGTTGACCTACTATGGAATTCCATTGGTTCTCAGAGGGCTTAATCAGGAATATGGTCTTGATTGGAATATCAATGCTATTCCTGCAGCTGTCTTTGCGATTACAGCCTTTGCATTTAATGAGGCAGCCTATATGAGTGAGTCTATTCGTGCTGCGATTCAGGCTGTTAGTCCAGGGGAGATTGAGGCAGCTCGTTCCTTAGGTATGACTTCTGGCCAGGTTTATCGTCGGATCATCATTCCTAATGCGGCTGTGATTGCAACTCCGTCGTTGATTAACACCTTGATTGGTCTGACTAAAGGAACTTCCCTAGCCTTCAGTGCGGGTATCGTTGAGGTCTATGCACAGGCACAGATTCAAGGTGGGGCAGACTATCGCTACTTTGAGCGGTACATTTCTGTCTCTTTGGTTTACTGGGCGCTCTCTGTTCTGATTGAGTCTTTCGGCCGTTTCCTTGAAAATAAAATGGCTATTCAGGCCCCTGAATCAGTAGATATTTCTGGAGTTGGAGGTGATCGCTAATGATTAAAATTCGCAATTTAGCCAAGGAATTTTCAGGACAAAAAGTACTAGATGGAATCGATATGGACATTGAAAAAGGGCAGGTTATTGCCCTTGTTGGACCATCTGGAGCAGGAAAATCAACAATTTTGCGTAGTCTGAACTATCTGGAGCAGGCAGATGCGGGGAGTATCGAAATTGATGGTTTTATAGTTGATTTTACCAATATTTCAAAAGAGGAGATATTGACCTTACGCCGCAAACTGGCTATGGTCTTTCAGCAGTTTAATCTGTTTGAACGAAAGACAGCTCTTGATAATGTCAAGGAAGGGCTTAAAATTGTCAAGCGGATGGATGATGCCTCTGCAACCGCCCTTGCCAAAGAAGAATTGAGAAAGGTCGGTCTGTCAGAACGTGAGAACCATTATCCAAGACATCTGTCAGGTGGTCAAAAGCAACGTGTGGCTCTTGCACGTGCTCTTGCCATGCAACCAGACATTTTGCTACTAGATGAGCCGACTTCGGCGCTTGATCCAGAGTTGGTTGGAGAAGTAGAACGTTCCATTGCCGATGCGGCTAAGACAGGACAAACGATGATTTTAGTTAGTCATGACATGAATTTCATTTACCAAGTGGCGGATAAGGTATTATTTCTAGAAAACGGTCGTATCCTGGAGCAGGGGACACCTGAGGAGCTTTTCCATCATCCTAAAGAAGAACGGACTAGAGAATTTTTCGCCTCTTATTCAAATCCTCAATTTTAAAGAGGCATGTGGTGACCCGCCCTAGCCTATTTTCAATACATAGAGCCAGCCCTGTTAGAGGGCTGTTTTTAGGTTTTCTGATAGAGAAGTTATATCTTTACCCCAATCTGTTTTCATATTTCAATCTAGTAATTCATCCTTGTCAAGTGGTGAAATTGAGCACTGTTGTTTTCCAATTGATAGAATTTTTGAGACCTATATATAGTGCATAGATAGGTTGTTTAATATTTTTTTACACAAGATATTGATTTTTGTTTTGTGAAGTGCTACACTAATAGAAGTGAAGAATTTTGGAGGTTTGTCAGATGAATGTGCAAGAAAATATCTTACCGAGTATAGAATTATTGGTTTTGAAACGTGATGGACGGACAGTATCCTTTGACCAGGATAAGATTTTTTCTGCTCTTCAGCGGGCAAACCAAGAATTAGAACATCCTGTTTCAGAGGCAGGGTTAAAAATTGTATTAGAAGCTGTTTTGGCTGAAATTGGTCGCCGATTTGAGAAAGATGTTCAAATTTACGAAATTCAAACGGTCGTTGAACAGGAATTGCTAAAGGCTCATTTATATGATTTGGCGGAGCTTTATATTCAATACCGAACACGCCGTGATTTTCGCCGTCATCAGGCTACCGATATTAATTTTGAGATTCATAAGCTGTTGAGCAAGGACCAGTCTGTGGTCAATGAAAATGCCAATAAGGATGCGGATGTGTTCAATACCCAACGGGACCTGACAGCAGGTATTGTCGGCAAGTCAATCGGTCTCAAATTATTGCCAGCTCATGTGGCCAACGCCCATCAAAAAGGCGACATCCACTACCACGACTTGGATTACAGCCCTTATACACCAATGACTAACTGTTGTTTGATTGATTTTAAAGGGATGTTAGCACAGGGCTTCAAGATAGGAAATGCGGATGTAGAAAGTCCAAAATCAATTCAAACAGCTACGGCTCAGATTTCACAAATCATTGCTAATGTGGCTTCTAGTCAATATGGTGGTTGCTCAGCTGACCGTATCGATGAAGTTTTGGCGCCCTATGCGGAACTCAATTACCAAAAGCATTTAAAAGATGCCAAGGATTGGGTGTTAGCAGACAAGCAAGAAGAATATGCGCGTGCTAAAACGCAAAAAGACATCTATGACGCTATGCAGTCTTTGGAGTATGAAATCAATACCCTTTTTACTTCCAATGGACAAACACCCTTTACCTCACTCGGTTTCGGGCTAGGGACATCGTGGTTTGAGAGAGAAATTCAAAAAGCGATTTTGAACATTCGTATCAAGGGTCTGGGGCGCGAAGGTCGGACAGCTATCTTTCCTAAGTTGATTTTCACAGTTAAGCGTGGCTTGAACTTGGAGCCAGATTCTCCAAACTATGACATCAAGCAATTAGCGATTGAATGTGCTACCAAGCGTATGTATCCAGATATGCTTTCTTATGACAAGATTGTTGAGTTGACAGGTTCCTTCAAGGTGCCAATGGGCTGCCGCTCTTTCCTTCAAGGTTGGAAGGATGAAAATGGCCAAGATGTGACATCTGGTCGTATGAACCTCGGTGTCGTGACCGTCAATTTGCCACGGATTGCCATGGAGTCTGCTGGAGACAAGGATAAGTTCTGGGAAATCTTTGCAGAACGTATGGCCATTGCCAAGGATGCTCTGGTCTATCGTGTGGAACGAGTGAAGGAGGCAACCCCGGCCAATGCTCCAATTCTCTATCAATATGGGGCATTCGGCAAACGCTTGGCTAAGACAGACGCAGTAGATGAAGTCTTTAAAAATCGTCGAGCAACCGTATCTTTGGGGTACATTGGTTTGTATGAAGTCGCAACAGTATTCTATGGTGGCGAATGGGAGACCAACCCAGAGGCAAAAGATTTCACGGTGGATATTATCAAGAAAATGAAAGCCTTGGTTGAAGACTGGTCGGATGAATATGGTTATCATTTCTCAGTTTATTCAACACCGTCTGAAAGCCTGACAGACCGTTTCTGCCGTATGGATACAGAGAAATTTGGCATTGTAAAGGACATTACGGATAAAGAATATTACACTAACAGTTTCCATTATGATGTACGCAAAAATCCAACACCATTTGAAAAACTGGACTTTGAGAAAATTTATCCTGCTGTAGGTGCCAGCGGTGGCTTTATCCATTACTGTGAATACCCTGTGCTGCAACAAAATCCAAAGGCCTTGGAAGCTGTTTGGGACTATGCCTATGACCGTGTAGGTTACTTGGGGACCAATACTCCGATTGACCATTGTTACGCTTGCGATTTTGAGGGCGATTTTGAGCCTACGGAGCGTGGCTTCAAGTGTCCAAGTTGCGGAAATAGTGATCCTAAATTGGTAGATGTTGTTAAACGAACTTGTGGTTATCTAGGCAATCCACAAGCCCGTCCGATGGTAAAAGGACGTCACAAGGAAATTTCGGCGCGTGTGAAACACATGAATGGGTCGAGCTTATAAGTAATAAACAGACTATGTAGAGCTTCCACAGTTCCAGTTAGCTGTGGAAGTTTATTATAAACGAACAAGAGATAAAAAAAGAGGAGAAAATAATGGGAAAATATCAATTAGACGATAAGGGGAAGGCCCTGGTGGCACGCTATCATGAGAAGAATTCTAATGTGAAGCAGGATAAAAAAGCGCGTGTGCAGGAATTGCTCAAACAAGTAAAAAACAAGAAAAAATAGTATGGACTATACAGATATTAGTATTCTCCATACCAATGATATGCATTCCTACATGGAGAATTTTCCAAAGAAGGCGCAACTGATTGCGGATATTCGGGATGGTAATGAGAAAAAGGGGATTCTGACCTACAGATAGGTCTCCACCCTCAGATGTGGGGCATTATCCCAGACAGTGAGGGTTTTATGGTCAATGGCAGAGCAGTCGAGCCAGATAAGATCTATCAGATTGTGACCAATTCTTTTGTCTGGAGCGGCAAGGACAATTATGATGATTTCCACAAGGCAGAAATTGTGCAGGACTTGGGACTGGATATTGACATCATCAGCGAATTTTTCAAGAGGCAATACGGAGGCTAGAATGGAACTAAGAAGACCAACTGTGGCAGATAAGGAAACGATTTTGGATATGTTGGCAGAGTTTGAAGCGGTAGGTTCTGCTATGGATGGGGGCTTTATCTCCAAAGATGTGGACTTTGAAGACTGGATTTTGAGAAACCAAGATTATGAGGCAGGTCTTAATCTACCAGACGGTTTTGTTCCTTCCATTCAATATGTATCATTTGACCAAACAGGTCGAGCCCTTGGTTTTCTCAGTCTACGCCTACGGCTCAACGATTTCCTGCTCAATAAAGGCGGTCACATCGGATATTCCATTCGCCCGACCGAGCGAGGAAAGGGCCATGCCAAGGAACAACTTCGACTTGGTTTGCAGGAAGCCGCAACCAAAAATATTTCCAAGGTCCTTGTGACCTGCTCGGCAGACAATCAAGCCAGTCGCCGCACGATTGTGGCTTGTGGTGGCGTTTTGGAAGATGTTCGAGACGGGGTAGAAAGATACTGGATTGAGGATTAATGGGAGTGACAAACTACTGAATCAAAACAGGAAAGGAATTGAGATTGGTTCTGCACTAGGCTTGCTGGGATCAATCCGAGCTAAAGCATTGGAAGTACCATTTATGGATAAAAACAGTCTGTGTACTGGTAAAACGAAACGATCAGATTTCATTTGCTTATGCTCAGGTATTTGAAATGAATAATCCTAAACCACAAGAATGGAAGAGCGAGGAACTTAGCCAAGGGCGAATAATGGACTACAAAGCCTTTAACTTTGTGGATGGAGAAGGAGTCCGTTGCTCTCTATATGTTAGTGGCTGTCTGTTTCACTGCGAGGGCTGCTACAATGTTGCAACCTGGTCTTTTAAAGCTGGGATTCCCTATACCAAGGAGCTTGAAGACCGCATTTTAGCAGACTTGGCCCAGCCCTATGTGCAGGGCCTAACCCTCTTGGGTGGCGAGCCTTTTCTGAATACGGGTACGGTCCTCCCACTCGTAAAGCGAATTCGGAAAGAACTGCCAGAAAAAGACATTTGGTCTTGGACAGGCTACACATGGGAAGAAATGATGTTAGAAACTCCGGATAAGTTAGAGTTACTATCCTGTTTAGATATTCTAGTTGACGGCCGCTATGACAAAAACAAACGCAACCTCATGTTGCAATTTCGAGGCTCATCGAATCAACGCATCATCGATGTACAGAAATCATTGCAGGAAAAACGAGTTGTCCTGTGGGATAAGTTAAAAAAATAGCCCTTCACAATGTGAAAGGGTTCTTTTTGACCAAAGTTTGACAAAATTCACTATTAAACGAGAAAAAGCCTTGCTAAACCAAGGCTTTCCTCATATCAACCAATCCTCCCTGTAGTCATTACAGGGTAGTTGGATGAAGTTTTAAAAAATAAAAGAATTAATGAAATCAAGGGTTTATCAATTTCTGAAGTTTGTCTATTAGCAATGAAAAGTAATATTTGTAGAACAAAAGTAGAACAAATTTAGAACAATTTTATAATATACCAAAGAGAATTAGCTTGACCAGTTCTTTTTGGTATGTTTTTTAAAAGAGGAAAATAAGGATAAACAGTAATAGTTTATTTGACTTACCATTCAAAATGTGATACGATGTATTTACAATATATAGCAAAGAGGTATATGTTATGTCAACTGTTGTAGTAAGAGTAGACGATAAACTAAAAGAGGATGCTGTGGACTTGTTTCAATCTTTAGGCTTGGATATGAGTACTGCTGTCAAGATGTTCCTTATCCAATCTGTTAAGACACAAAGTATTCCTTTCGAAATTAAGAGTAATCCAGTTGTATCTGATGAAGAGTTTCAAAAATTGGTAGAAATAAAATCAAAGGGTATCCTAGTTAGTGCGGATAACCCTGGAAGTATTGAAAAATTCTTTGGAAATGAAGATTTTTCGGAATATGAGGAATGTTTTAAATGAGTCAGATAGAAGTTTACTCTGTATTGGTTTCACGATATAATTATTCAGATGGTACAGGTTCAAAAATTCGTCCAGGGGTTGTTATCAAGTTTAATAATGAAATAATTCGAACTTATAGACTGACTAGTCAATACGAAAATAAGTCAGAATATATTAAGAGTCGGTATTTAGAAATCATAGATTGGGCTAAAGCAAATTTAAAAAAACCATCTTGGATAGATACAATACAGTATTATGATATTGAAAATAAAGGTTTTAATATCAAAATTATTGGCAAGTTGAGTGATAGGGATGTTGCTCGATTAAAAGAGTTTCTTAGAGACAGGGAGATATAAGATGAAAAAGATTGTTGGAATGTTAGCTGTAGTATTATCGTTGTTTGTATTGGCTGCTTGTGGTTCAAAAGAGGAAAGTTTAGATGGGGAATATCATTGGTATGGTCTATCATCTAATACCAATGAAATGATGGTATCAAAAGTAGAAAAAATTGAAATAGAAGGTGTGTCGGGAACTCTTGAGGATTGGAAGGAATTTGCAGTTGATAAAGAGAAGAAGATATTGATTTTTGAGAATCGGAGTATGCCGTATGTATTTAAAGATAATGTTTTGAGTTTTAATGGTGATACCTATGTTAAGGTAGGGACGGAGAAATATAAAGAAATTTATGCGGAATATGAAGAAACATTGAAAAAATACGATAAAGAATAAAAGACTAGAATTTCTAGTCTTTTTATCTGTTTATAATGAGACTTGCAAGAATGCCAGATGCCGTCCCTGATATAATATCCTTGATTAGAGTGTTATTAAAGAGTGACTTGTTTTTAGAGGCAACATCGTCAAATTTAGCTGAATTTTGTTCTTTCGTTGCTTCTAATAACTGATTAAAGATAGCCAAAACATCTTCGGAGAGTAACTGTTGATTTTCGGAGATGATTTTCTGTAAACTATCGGCTAATTCGTCCCAAGGGATAGCCTCTCCATTTTTAATACTTGTATTTTCGGAATCTGTTGTGATGTTAGAATTTGAGATGATGTCACCATTATATGAAGTTGTGTTATTGTTTCCTAAAACGGTTTTATTATGATTACCTGAAATATTTGTTTGGGCACTTCCAGATTTAAAGATAGTTTGATTTTCGATTTTTTCATTTTTTATATCAATAATAATATTTGAATTCTTGTTGCTATTGAAAGTCTGGGTAACAGTATCAAATACTAAATCTCTAAATTCTTTGTTAGCAAAATATAAATAATAATTCTTACTTGACCCGAGATTAAACAATAGAAAATATTTTTTTGTTAAATGATTTTTGTATTTAATATATACCATAGCAGCATAGATGAAAAATATGGTGATACTCCAAAGTTGTGGAATCCAATTATTTATAAAAAGAAAGAATAGTGTTGCTAGTATAAAATAGTCTACAATACTTACTGGTGATTTGAATTCACTTTTCGAGAGCATAGATATATTATGGAGTTGAATACTATTATCTCTAGTGGTTATTATATTATTTTTTATAATTAAATTATCTGTCTCGATAGTAGAAGTATCGTTTGGTTTTAAATTTTTTAGTTTTTCAAGTAGTTCATCCATAAATAAAATCTCCTTAATTATTGTATTTTATATAATTTAATTAATATGCTAATGTAAACCAAGTATCCTTACTAACTTTCATAGCCTGTTCACTTGTCAATTTTGTTGTGTCCCAAACATAGTAAAATTCTATACCTCTGCCCCATTGCCAGCCTGTAGATAGATTGCTAGAGAGTGTATCTCGAAAGGCAGTCTCAAGAAGTTGTGGGATTTGTAAGCTAGTGACAATATCATTGTTTTCCAGTAGGTATTCTAAGTGTTCTAGTGGGTCTATTTTAACGTTTTGATAGTCTTGTATCAGTTTATCCGAAAGTTGCTCTAAGCAGTCTCTAAGGTCGTTATTTTTACGTGTAAGATAGTCTAGGATAATAGTATCTATTTCATTATTAGTCAGATTACTCTTATCAATGAGAAGTTGTTTTAATCTGATTTTTAAGGCTTCGGTTGAAATACCGAGGTCTTTTGTAATGTCTTGAAAGGTTCTGTTACCTAAGATAATTTTTCCATATAGGATAATATCTGGAGCTAGGATATGCCCTGCAAACAGATTGGCTTCTACTTCTTGGGGAATATTTTCTTCTGAGTAAGTAAAAATAGTTCCCTGGTGTTTTAGCAGAAAATGACCGAGTTCATGACATTTTGTAAAATTCTGCCTGTGTTCGTGATGATCACGTTGGTAAGAGATAGACGAATGACCGTGCTTATCAATGATAGATAGCCCTGCTATATCATTGTGTAAATTGTGTTCCATGACAAGGATGTTGAGTTTATTTGTCATATAGTCAAAGAATGAATGGTAGGAATACTGGTGTGTCTTAATACTATTCATTTTCATGTATTTATAGATATAGTCCTGGGCAATTGAGATAATTTTACTTGTCACGATTAGCCAGTTCTCTTTCCTCAATTAGTCGTTTTCTTTCTAACAGGAAGTTTTTGAGGTCTGCTTCAAGTTGACTTTTTTCTTCAGTAGACATACCTTTGGAAGTATTACGATATAACATTTCAAAATCATCAAGATCTATTTCTTCCTCAGGATTTCGAATGTCTGAATTTCCCAACAAATAGTCAGTAGAAACATTGAAAAAGTCAGCTAGTTTTTCTAAACTTTCCTTAGAAGGACTACGTAAACCTTTCTCCCATTGAGCATAACTCTGTGGACTTGTATTAAAATTATCAGCTATGTTCTTTTGAGTAAGACCAGCTTCTTTTCGTAGTTGTTTTAGGCGTTCTGAGAACATAGTTTTACCTTTCAAAAATTTTTTAAATTTTTAATGAAAAATTGTTGACAAAGTAATCAAGTGATTATATAATAGATGATGTAATCAGATGATTACCAAAGCAAAAACGATTATAACATACGAGAGTATGTTGAGGAGTTACTTTTAAAAAGATTCTCCTTAATCTGTTAAATGTTCGTTGAAAACAAAATAAAAAGTGCGTCAGACAACCTGTACAAGACTGGCTGGACCAACACACGAATAATAAATGTGGTAATTTAATTATACGTGTAAAAGTTCAAAAAGTCAAGTATTGTTGGAGAGATTGTAGGTTTTACGTACTAAGTGTTTATGCTCCTTTCCCTGTGTAGAGCGAAAAAGGAGAACTGCTACCGAAGTTAGTAGGTGGAGGCGAGGTCGAATTTTCTATCTTTATTCGGAAAAGGAGACAAAGCGGGCGGTGTGTGAGTCAAGTTTGTGACTTGCTAAAGGATAAGGTGTTGAGGACGAGGTGCTGATACCACTAGAAATCTGTGACTTATCCGAGGTAAAGAAGGGAAGTTGTTGTGAAACAACCTGAAACTTTACCGAGTTAAGAATAGGACTTAGTGTGCGAAGATACGAGCATGCAACATTTCTTATCCAGACGATTTGTAAGCACAAGTCGTCTTTTTAAGTTTAACAACAGGAAAGTCATTGTTTACTAACTAGGTTTCGTCCTGTAGATAATGACTTTATTTAAAAAGGGTAACAAGGAGACTTGCTACTCTTTTTAAGTGAAAAAATCATGAGGTAAAACAAAATGCTTATGGAAATATTAAAATGTTTATTAGTTTATTTAGGGACAAAGCTATTTGCGGTATTATTTTTGTATTTGGCATCTGTATATTGTGATGATGACGATTTATTCAAAGAATGTCTTCCAGTAACCTATTGGGAGTTCATAGCTGTATACAAGCTATTGAAAATGCTAGTAAATAAATTCAAAAAAATAAAATAATGAAAAAAGCCACGGTAAGTCATCATGGCTTTTATTCATTTACATAGGGCAGTAAGTTACAAAAACATCTTCTCAAATCAATATATAAAATTTTCTCCAAATTAGAATATCCCACTAATACACTTACTGCTCTATTTAAGTGAATAATCACTTCAAAAACTACAGAAAGGAATTAGGAACGAATGTGGAAATGAAAGTTACTGATAAAAGTATTTATAATTTCGCAGGTCAGGTAATTGGAAAAAATTGGGGACTAGAGGTCATCCCAACTGACCCAGCCGAAAAATCCTTTTCACCAATTTACCCATACTCAAACAATAAAGAATCTCTAGAAGAATTTATTTCAATGTATAAAGAAGAGTTAGAGTCATTTTTCGAGTCAGGAGAACGTTTATACTTCTGTCGTCACGTTTGGGAAAACAATACAGAACGTCGGGAACAAATGAAAGAAATTTGGTATCGTAAAGGTGTGATTATCAATTAAAAGAAAGTGAGATATTAAAATATGTTAGGAACTAGACTACAGACCCTACGGATTGATAATGGAAAAAACAAAGAAGAGTTATCTATCTATTTAAACATGACGGTAGATGCTTATAGTAGATATGAAACAGGTAAACGTCAACCAAGTGTAGATAATCTAGTAAAAATAGCCATTTTCTATGGAGTTAGTTTAGATTATCTTTTAGGTCGTGATGATATTGAAATACCTGTCTTTGACCGTGAAAGTGTTGTATCTTATAGAGATTTTGTTGAATTAGGAGTGAATCCTAAGTTAGCTCATGGAATTGTTGCACAAATTGATGGTTCAAAACCATTTGAGGAACGTATTCGTCGCTCTGTAGATGATAAGACAAAGTTTGTTACCAGGGATGAGGTGAAGGCCTTATTAAAAGGTCTATTCAATTTACTATAGCTATTATAAGAAAGTTG
>NZ_JAIJZO010000028.1:0-11934 GCF_019754115.1 Streptococcus sp. 2018110
TTTGCAAGTTATTCAAACCGCAAGCAATCCCTTTATTGCCATTGGAATTAAATGCGTAGAAGGTAATAGAAGCACGTCCGTAGATGCCTGAATACAATTCTGATGTATCAATGATTTCTTGACGATTTCCGTCAACCACCCCAGGTTTGTGTGGAGAGTTGGCATTCACAAAGTAAGCATTTTTGTATGCTTCATCATCCGGGCGTTCAAGGTCACCATCACGAAGTGGAGTTTTTAGAGTAGATAATGCAGGTACAGATTTACCGTTGCCCTTGAGTTTTGACTCACCTTCTTTGTATGCTTGCTCAATAGCGGCATTGATTTTGTTAATGGTGACAGTATCCTCTTTTGGGATGATGAGTGAGGCACTGTACTTGGGAATACTACCGTTAATTGACTTGGGCTCATTGGCATTTAAGTAGCTGAAGCGAGTGTTTGGTCCTGTAATTACTTTAGTTGTCATATAGTTATTCCTCTTTAAATTCATGTTTGGCTAGGTTCATCTCTTGACGGCTATCGTCAATTGGAACGAGTGTTGGTTTACCACTTGGCTTTATTATGAGACCACCAAGGAGGTCATTAAAGGTTTTCTTGCCGAGGAGTTTGGTCATGGCAGTGATAGTGAGCAGTTTCTTCTCGTAAGGGTCGAAGCCAGCTTCAATCACAGCTTGACTCACGGCAGCTTCGTCTGAAAATTTACGAACAGAGCGACCTTCAACCAGTTTGTATCCTGGGATGTGATGTCCTTCGGTCGCTTGATTTAAAGCATATGCTTTGATGTCATTTGCCCATGAAATCAACAAATCTAGTTTAGGCAAAATCTCTGCAATGTCCTCGTTATCTAGTGTTTCTGGCTTTGCAAACTCCATCTTAGCTAGTGCCAAATTATCCTCAGCACGTTTGCGACAGACATTCTTGAGTTTGCAGAATTGGCAGTGTTTACCAGATTGTATCTCCCCCTCACCTTTGAATGCAAGTTCAGCTTTTGGAGCGAGCACGTTTTCAGCCCATTCAAGCAACTCAGTCTTTTCCATCTCAAAGGTAGAAATGTTATATTTTCGTGGTTGAAAGATGGTCATGGTGACTTTATCAAAATCATAAAGTCCATCAAACATTTCAATGCTACCCAAGGCATAACACATCATTTGCGGGTTGTAGTTTGCATCTACTAGAACACCAAGTCCGTGCTTATAATCAATAACCTGTAGAAGTCCGTCTGCCACGATGATGCAATCCCCAGTTCCAAAGCCCTCAGGTACCCATTTGGAAAAGTCAAGTCGTTGTTCGACAAGAACTGTAGGGTCACGAGAGTAGCCTTTGGCTTTCTCAACTTGATCCATCACATAGTTGCGGTATTCTTCTGCGCAATTCTGCATTTCATCGTTGTAAAATGCTAAATCTTCTGTTGGATCACGCGCATTCCTCCCTAAAGCTTTCTCGACTAGATAAGCACATAACTCGTGAGCATCCGTACCTTCAAGAGCAAAATCAGATGTTGTGTCTGGAAGTTCCTCTGTAAGACGAACAGATGGTGGGCAGTTCAACCAACGATGTGATGCAGAAGCAGATAGAATGGCGTGGTTAGTCATTACCAATCCCTCCAGCTTCTTCAAGGACTGCCGCAAAGTGTTTAGGGTCAAGAGCTGATAGAGAAGAAGCACCGTAAGCATTTAGCAGAGAACGAACCTCATTCTTAAAGCCATCTTTTGCCTTTGTAGCAAGGACTGCACGGACATCCTCCAATTGAATTTCCCTTCGTGGTTCAGATTTTGGTGATATTGGTTCAGTAACTGTTTCACCATCAGTAGATAGGAGTTTCTTGAACTCATCCACCAAGCGAAGGTAGTACTTTGCGGTTTCTTCCATATCATGAATTAGTCTATTCAGTTCCTTCATTTTGCTCATTGTTTTCTTCCTCCATAATTTTCCGAGCGAGTAGTTTTGAGATGACGCTGATAGCGATGAGAGTATCAGCTACGTCTTCATCAGGTTTGATGTATGGTTCGTTTACCATGTTTGGTCCTCCTATCTTACTAAGTAAGGTTTTTATTAAATTTTCCACTTTGTAAGAGATTTTTTTAGACATATCTCTTACACATTACTAAGTAGAACCATGTGATGTTTTTCCGTTAGATTTGAAAAAATTTTTGAATATCAAAAAAGTTTCCTGTGCAATTTAATAGGAAACTTCTATTTTTTTGAATAATTTTTTCTGAAAGAGTGGAAAAATTTGTCAGATTCTTACTTAGTAAGTTAAGAAGATATATTTCTAAAATTACTGCAAAAATATGGAGGGCGCATAATGCAATTTACCTTATCTCATTCAGGACAGACTGGAGTTCAAATAACCACGGTTTATCCCAATCAAGTAACTATTACTGATGAAATATCGCTACAAACTGTTGCGCAATTTGACCATGTGGCAGGGCTGTTTTTAAACAATACACGCTCAAATACCAATTTCATCAAGTCGGACGTCTTGGCCATGGATATTGATAATGACCATTCAGAAAATCCAGATGAGTGGATAACTAAAGAGAGATTAAAAGAAATCTTTGCGGATTACAATTTTGCCTTGGTGACGAGCCGTAGTCACATGCAGGCTAAGGCAGGAAAAGCTCCAAGACCAAAATTTCATATTTACTTCCAAATCAATGAGGTAACTGAAAAAGACATCTATGTAGCCATGAAGGAAGAACTTTGTAATCAATACAAGTTTTTTGATGATCATGCCAAAGATGCAGCACGTTTCTTCTTTGGAAATCCAAATGCACAGGTTATATGGCATGATTCATGGCTAACTATTGATGAAGATTTGTTTCAAGCTGTGTCTATTGAAGACGAGGAAGATTTCGATGCAGACTTCTATACTCCTCCAAGTGGACCAATCCAGCAAGGGAGTCGTAATTCAACGATGTCTGTATTTGCAGCTAAGATCCTAAAACGCTTGGGAGTAACGAAAGAAGCAAGAGATGGCTTTGATGAACAAGCTCAAAAATGTGTTCCTCCTCTAGATAAGGCGGAGTTAGACACCATCTGGGGTAGTGCCGTTCGATTCTACAATAATACGATTCAGAACTCCAAAGGCTATGTGGCACCTGATGTTTTCAATAATGAAGCGATGCGTCCAGATGATTTTACTGATATTGGTGAAGCGGGTTTACTAGCTCGTGAGTTTGGAGATAGGATTGCCTTCACACGTGAGACAGATTACCTAGCCTATAACGGAAAATACTGGGTAGAGGATGAGCAATTAGCCATGCGTCAAGTTCATACATTCTTAGATGAGCAGCTAGAGGTTGCGAATGGTGATTTGGAAGATAAAACCAAAAAACTGATTCAGACAGGGATTCCAGAGGAGTTGATTTTTAAAGGGCTTAAGGTACTAGAAAAGGCGATAGACACTCCAGTACAATCATCTGCTTTCAAGGAGTATAAGAGGGCATTTGATTTCCATAAATTTGTCATGAAGTACCGAGATTATCGCAACCTCTCAGCTATTGTCAAAACTGCCAAGCACATGGTTCGGATGAGTGTCTCTGAATTTGATAATAATGAAATGTTGCTGAACACACCTAATGCCACAATCGACCTGTCAAAAGGACTAGCTGGTGTTAAAGACCATGTGTCATCAGATTATTTGACTAAAATGGCGACAGCCTCTCCAAGTGATAAAGGAAAAGGTTTGTGGTTGGAGACGCTTGCCACCTTCTTCTGTGGGGATCAAGAATTGATTGACTACGTTCAGATGGTGGTTGGTATGGCAGCCATCGGTAAGGTTTATCAAGAGCATCTCATTATTGCTTACGGCAGTGGTGCGAACGGTAAGTCTACCTTCTGGAACACTATCGCAAGAGTGCTTGGGAACTATTCAGGCAAACTGTCTGCCGATGCGCTTACTATGAGTGTTCGTCGTAATGTCAGTCCAGAAATGGCTGAACTAAAAGGCAAACGCCTCATCATTGCATCAGAGATGAGTGAGGGCATGAGGTTAAATACCTCCATGGTGAAACAGCTCTGTTCTACTGATGAAATCTTGGCTGAGAAGAAGTACAAAGCACCGTTTCATTTTGTCCCATCTCATACGCTAGTGCTTTACACTAACCACCTTCCTAAAGTTGGAGCGAACGATGATGGGATTTGGCGACGTCTGATTGTCATTCCTTTCAATGCCAAGATTACTGGTCGTAGTGATGTCAAGAATTTTGCGGACTACCTTTACGATGAAGCAGCACCAGCCATCATGACTTGGATTATTGAAGGGGCAGAAAAATCCGTCAAAGCTCACTTCAAGTTTACTTTGCCAAAGGTCGTTCAAGAATCGGTAGCTGCCTACCGTGAAGCAAACGATTGGATGGGGCAGTTCTTGTCAGATTGTTGCGATGTTGACGCTACTTTCACGGAGAAGTCGGGAGAACTATACTCCACTTACCGTACTTATTGCTTAAAGGTAAATGAGTACACGCGCAGCACAACAGATTTTTATACTGCCCTAGCTAACGCTGGTTTCACCAAGAAAAAGACAAGTAAAGGAATGATTGTTCAAGGTTTACGACTGAAAGAAGACGATGATTTTCTTAATTAAGGCGTGACAGTCGGTGCAGATCGTCATACTCACCCAAGGAATAGTAGTGACGGTCGTGATAGGCGAAAAGTAAACTCATTTCAAAATCTTATTTTTATTCTTTTTGAAAACTGTAGAGAGTTTTGAAATGGATTGTCACGACCTGCATTAATGGTCAAAAGTGCAGGTCTAGAAGGTCACATACAAAAGTTGCCATAGGGGATTTTCAAAGTGCAGGTCTAGAAGGTCATTTCTATAACTTGTATATAAGAAAAAATAAAAAGAATAAAAAAATATATAGGAAAGTTAAGGAACTGACTACCTTGACCTGCACTTTTACCTTGGCGATGTTTTGACGAAAGGATCAGTTATGAGAGAAAAAATTGTTGAACAGAAGTTAGTAATTGAAGTGAAAAAGCGTGGAGGCATTTGTCCTAAGTGGGTATCACCATCCTTTTCTGGTGTGCCAGATCGCTTGGTGTTTTTACCCAATGGCAAGTTTGGCTTGGTGGAAGTAAAAGCTCCTGACCAAAAGCCAAGGATGTTGCAAGTGTCAAGGCATAAACTGTTCGAGCGGTTAGGTTTCAAGGTTTACGATATTGACCGAATTGAGATGATTGGAGAGGTGCTAGATGAAATTGACATTACATAACTATCAGGTAGTCGCCAAGGACTTCATCATAGGTCACCCTTATGCAGCAGTCATCCTAGACATGGGGATGGGGAAGACGGCTACAACCTTGTCTGCGGTGAATGAGCTGATGTTTGACCGATTTGAGGTTACTAAGGTTTTGGTTATTGCCCCACTTCGAGTCGCAAATACAGTATGGAGTGATGAGATTGAGCAATGGGCGGAGTTGCGTCACTTGCGTTATTCGAAAATTGTGGGAACACCAAAGCAACGAAAAGTAGCTCTTCAGAAAGATGCGGATGTCTATATCGTCAATCGTGAAAATCTCCCTTGGTTGGTGGAACAATGTAGTCCCTATTTCAAGTGGGATATGGTAGTGATTGATGAATTGAGTTCTTTCAAGTCTTGGCAGTCCAAGCGTTTCAAAGCCTTTATGGCAATGCGTCCTTACATGAAACGTATTGTTGGGCTGACTGGAACACCAAGCTCAAATGGGCTAATGGATTTGTTTGCAGAGTTTAAAGTCATTGACGGAGGAGAACGCCTTGGTCGATTCATTGGTGAGTTTCGTAGTCGCTACTTTGAAGAAGGTCGTCGCAATGGAAACATTGTCTATGAATACATCCCTATGGATTATGCGGAGTGTCAAATTCAGGACAAGATTAGTGATATTACCATTTCCATGAAGGCTCTAGATTATCTAGATATGCCTGATTTGATTTCAACCAAGAAGCTGGTGCGTATGTCAGAAAAGGAAAAAGAAAAGTACAGTCAGTTTAAGAAAGAGTATGTTTTATCAGAGTTGGATGGATTAGAAGTAACTGCTGCCAATGCAGCAAGTCTTACGAACAAGCTAGTTCAGTTGTCCAATGGTGCTGTATATTCTGATGATCATACAGTCGTGCCGCTTCATGAACAGAAACTAGATGCCCTAGAAGATATCCTTGAATCCGCAAATGGAGAAACTGTCTTAGTGGCCTATTGGTTCAAACATGACTTGGCTCGGATTATTGGTCGTTTAGAAAAACTCAAGGTGAAGAGTCGGGTGTTGAAAACAGAAGAAGATATTCGCGAGTGGAACAAGGGAAATGTTCCAGTTGGCTTACTTCATCCAGCTGGTGCAGGTCATGGGTTGAACCTTCAAAAAGGCGGTCACCACTTGGTCTGGTTTGGATTAACGTGGTCATTGGAATTATACCAACAAACGAATGCACGACTTTGGCGTCAAGGCCAGGAGGCTGAGACAGTTGTTATCCAACACATTGTGACTGAAGGAACGATTGATGAGGAAATCCTCAAGGCACTAGAAAACAAAGATGCACAACAAGAACGGCTGATTGCAGCTGTAAAAGCACAAGTAGGAGGGGCAGATGGATAAGGTGGATTATATTGCTAAGAACTATCAAGACATGAAAATGAAGTTACAGTTAGTTCAAGAGAAATTGCTCAACTATCGACCAATCTCAGAGGATAGTGTGATTCAGTCATTAGTATTTGAGAAGTCAGAGCAAGAAATGGTCAAGAAAAGTAAAAACCATGGTCGTAGTGAGCTGATTTCCCTTAATTTTAGAGAAAAACAAGAACAAGAGAATCAAGAGTACCTCAGTAGTTTGCTTAATACCTATTACTGCTTAAAAATGGATCTTTATTACTTTGAGTTTGTTATGGAGTTATTGCCTGAGGATTTGAAACCATTAGCTAATGATTTAATTTACTTAGGCAAGAGTTGGACTGAACTAGAAGAGATTTATGAAATCAGCCATTCAACACTTGCTTATCGTAGGCGTAAGATTCTAAAACAATTACGCAAGTGTTATCGTTGGACATCAAAAAGTCTTGAACTTAAGGTGGAAGATTATCACATTCCTATCTAGTGATGGTCGATTGCACTAAATTGGTACTAAATTAGCACTACATTAGCACTAAATTTGTACTGTTTTAGTACTGATTTTCAACCTAGACCTGTGATATACTTAAGATGTCAAAAAAGATAAAAAATACCCAGTAATGACTGGATATATCTCCTTTTTAGAGTTAATATGTACACAACAAAAGAAGAGGAGAACAATACAATGACAAAACGCCAAGAAGAAAAACTCAATGCACTTTTAACAGAGATTGCTAAAGAAGAACTACTAGTTGAAACCTTGGAAAAACGTTGGAGTGACAACCTCGATTTCTACGATGTTTCGGTTTGGGGAATCAAAAGAGCATTGGAGAGAGCCTACGAAGCAGGCCGACAATCAGTAAAATAAACCAAAGCCTAGCCCGAGGGTTGGGCTTTTTGCGTGGAGGAATTATGATTATTACTAGTGAACAAGTGTCGGTTGGACACCCAGATAAAATCTGTGACCAGATTTCAGATGCTATTGTGACGGAGTGTCTCAAGTATGACAAATCAAGTCGAGTGGCAGTTGAGACTTTAATAAAGGATAACCATGTTGTGGTAGCTGGTGAAATTTCTACTAAACATTACTTTAATCTCGAGAACATTGTTCGACAGGTTGTCGAGCCACTAGGTTTGAAGAATGTTCGGGTAACTAACCTACTTGGACTTCAGAGTTCCGATATTGCCCAAGGTGTAGACAATGGTGGAGCTGGTGACCAAGGAATGATGTTCGGTTATGCGACAGATGAAACACCTGAGTACCTGCCACTTCCTTATGTTCTAGCAACTCGAGTCCTTGAGAAACTGATGTCACTTGGTCACCCCTTACTTGGAAAGGACGCTAAAGCTCAGGTATCCTACGACTATGAGAAGAGACGGATTGATACATTTTTAGTTTCCATCCAACATACCGAAACGGCTGACCTTGACAAAGTGAAGCGAATTGTGATGGAAGCCATGATGTCGGTGGCTCATCGTTATCGTCAGAATCTAGATTTCAAAGTTCTAGTCAATCCAACTGGACGTTTTGTTCTTGGTGGCTCATTTGCGGATGCAGGAGTGACTGGACGTAAGATTGTGGCAGATACATATGGTGGTTTCGCACATCATGGTGGAGGTGCCTTCTCTGGAAAAGACCCAAGCAAGGTTGACCGCTCAGCCGCATACATGGCACGAAAGATTGCCAAGGATATTGTTCGTGAAGGCTATGCCAAACGTTGTGAAGTTCAGCTTGCCTATGCCATTGGAGTAGCAGAACCTGTGTCGGTTTACGTAGAAACCTTTGGAACCAGTCGCTACACCACACAACAACTGGAAGGAATGATTCGTGAGCGGTATGATTTAACACCAGGAGGTATCATTAAGAAACTTCATCTCTTGGATGTAGACTACACCGAGACAACTTGCTTTGGACATTTCACGAAAGACTATCTACCTTGGGAGAAGTAAAATGCCACGAAGACCAAGCATACCTTGTAAACAAAATGGTTGTCCTAACTTAGTATCATATGGTCAGAAGTATTGTGAGAACCATAAAGCAAACCACCAACTGGATTCCAAGTCAACCAAAGCCAAAGGATACAATGCCCAGTGGAACAAAGCACGACTTCGTTACTTAAAAGTTCATCCACTCTGTGTTCAATGCAAAGCCAAAGGTCGACTGACCAAGGCAACGGTCGTTGACCATATCACACCCCACCGAGGTGACCAAGAACTCTTTTGGAATCAAACCAACTGGCAAGCACTTTGTAAGTCTTGTCATGACAGAAAGACTAAGACGACTGATCGTTATGTGGAGTATTCGTATCGATTTTAGTCTTGGAGTTTCGTTACAAAAGTATCTCATTTTTCACCCATTGGGGGAGGGGGGATGAAATCTCTAAACGCTTGGGAGACTAAGACCGACGCCCCCTCAAACGTGCAATTTCGCAAAATTCGCAAGCGGGTACATTAAAATCGCTTCATTTTGACGTTCCTTCCCACCGTTATCACGTTTCTAATGTGGGGATGTAGCGTTCCCAAGTATGTCATTTTGGTAATAAAATAGTGAAAAAGGCTAGAAACAATGTAGAAAATAGTTGTTTTTAGTCCTTTTTTGCTGGAAAGGAAAACAAATGGACGAAAGTCAACGCAAACAAATCTGGAAAATGCGAGCAGAAGGTCTTGGGTATGGCTTAATCGGTAAGGCTACAGGACTGTCTAGAGATTCTGTTAAAAAATACTGTAAACGAAATCCAGCATTGCTTGGTCATGGAGCGGCGACAAAGCAAATGGCAAAAGCCGACCAGAATGACGGACTCCGTTGCCCACAGTGTTATCAAACACTTAAAATTCATAAAATAGGAAGACCAAAGAAGTTCTGTTCGGATAAATGTCGTAAAGTCTGGTGGGCCACTCATTCTGACGAACACGACAAATCAAAAACTGCATATGAAGATTTGACTTGCCAGCAATGTGGCAGGTCATTTTTATCTTATGCCAATCCAAATAGGAAATTTTGTAGCCATTCGTGTTACATTCAATCACGCTTTTATAAAGGAGAAACCAATGACAAGCCAACCAACAATGGAAATTAGAGAAATTCGATTGTCTGAATTACACCCAGCCTCCTACAATCCTCGAAAAAAACTTAAAAAGGGTGATAAGGAGTATGAAAAGATTAAGCAAAGTCTACTCAAGTTTGGCTACGTTGACCCCATCATCGTCAATAAAGACTTGACGGTAATTGGTGGCCATCAACGATTAACTGTATTGAAGGACTTAGACTATGAAACCGCCAAATGTGTCATTGTCGATTTATCCAAAGAAGATGAAAAGGCACTGAACATTGCCCTTAACAAAATCACCGGTCAATGGGACGACCAACTTTTGGCGGACTTGCTTTTGGATTTACAGGAATCGGATTTCAATCTCGACCTGACTGGTTTTGAACCACCAGAAATTGACGATATCCTGTCGAATGTTCATGATAAAGACCTATCAGATGATGACTTTGATGTTGAAGAGGAATTGAAGAAACCCACCTTTTCAAAACGAGGGGACATTTGGCAACTTGGTAAGCATCGAGTGATTTGTGGAGACTCTACGAAAGCTGAAACTTATGACCAACTTTTAGGTGATAAAAAGGCAAATTTGGTTGTGACAGACCCTCCCTATAATGTTGATGTAGAAGAAACAGCTGGAAAGATTCTCAATGACAATATGCCTGATAGTGACTTTTACCAGTTTCTTTTTGATATGTTCACTCAAGTAGAAAAACATATGGAGTCTGATGGTTCAATCTATGTATTCCATGCGGATACAGAAGGACTGAACTTCCGAAAGGCATTTAAAGAGGCGGGATTCTACCTCAGTGGGTGTTGCATTTGGAAGAAGAACTCCTTAGTTCTTGGACGTAGTCCCTATCAGTGGCAACATGAACCATGTCAGCCAGCAGGTACGATTGTTCAAACTATAAATGGTCCCGTTCCAATAGAAGACTTAAAGGATGGTGATAGGGTCATTAGTTACAATTCCTATTCAGGAACAATTCTGGGGATGCGTAATGGTGGCTATGAGATAAAAACAGCTTCTCGATATTATAATGGCACCTTATACGGTATAAAAATTGGAAATAAAATAACGTGGGCTACGGATAACCATCAGTTTTCGGTTCGTTTTAATGAATCAACAAAAAACAATTATTGTACCTATCTTATGCGTAAAGGAGACCGTTGGCGTGTAGGGATTACTGAACTCTATAACTCGAGGGGATTTGGTTTGAAAACGAGACTTCGTGGAGAGAAAGGTGAAGAGGCTTGGGTCATTGATGTATTTGATGATAAAGTAACAGCCCAGTGCCACGAACAGTTATTAGCCCTCAAGTACGGTATTCCTTATACTCATTGGGAAATGGATAGAGGACTTCCAAAGAAAGAAACTCAACGCACATCTCATCATGTCGATATGATTTATGATAACTTGGATAGCCAAATTCAATTAGATAATGCTAGACGTTTGCTTGTTGACTATGGTCGAAATATCAAATACCCACTCATTCACAAAGGAAATGGACATGAGGCATTTAGTAAACGAGTAACTGCTCGCATCAATGCTTGTAATCTGATCCCTCAAATTATGCAAGTTCCAATTCCAAAAACTTATGAAAAGGAAACGAGAGAAAATTTTTACTGGGGCGTAATTGATGAGGTTCTTACAAAAGGATTCAGTGGACCTGTTTATTCTCTTGCTGTTGAAAAATATGAACATTATATTGCAGATGGAATTGTTACTCATAACTGTCTTTATGGCTGGAAACAAAAGGGAAAACATCAATGGTTCAGTGACCGTAAACAAACAACCATTTGGGAATATGACCGTCCAAAATCTAGTAAAGACCACCCAACAATGAAACCCATTCCGCTCATGGCCTATCCTATTCAAAATTCATCCATGCGTGGGACAATTGTTCTTGATCCATTCCTTGGTTCTGGTTCGACCCTAATGGCCGCAGACCAAACTGGAAGGGTTTGTTACGGCATTGAGTTGGATGAGAAGTTTGTGGATGTCATTGTCAAACGTTATATAGAGTCAACAGGAAATCATAACGTGACGGTGTTGCGCGATGGACAGACATTGACCTTTGATGAAGCTTATTCAATGATGGAGGAGTCGGTATGACCTTAACTTTTCTTGATTTCTTTGCAGGAGTGGGTGGTTTTCGTCGTGGTTTGGAATTAGCTGGGTTCAAATGTATCGGTTACTGTGAAAAGGATAAGTTTGCACGAAAATCTTATGAAGCAATGTATGACACGAAAGGAGAATGGTTTCATGACGACATCACAAGCATTGACCCAACACAACTTCCAAAAG